>NZ_JABXEM010000007.1:0-82955 GCF_013372595.1 Myxococcus sp. AM011 | reverse complement strand
CCCCCGCCCCCGCACCACTGGGTGGCGACGAGTCGGAGCCCACCGACCGCACCATGGTCATGCAGATCCCCGTCGGCGGCGTGAAGGAAGACGACGACTGGACGGCGCTGGTGGACGAGCTGGACAAGTAGCCCGCTGCCCGGGGCCGCCGCCACGGTGGCGGCCCTCGCCGGAAATCCCCACCTCGTGCTGTCTGGAATCCCGGCACCCGCCGGAAGGCCGGCACGGGGCCGGGGTGCCTCGAGCAGGGTCGCGAGCCGTCCGGCCGCGACATCCATGCCCTACCGAGGCGGAAAACTCAGAGGGCGGCGCGCGCGTCGCGCACCAGCTCCTTGAAGTGCAGCGTGGCGAGGACGTCGCGGAGGGAAGCCTCGCGGCCGACGCTGTGCGCCTGCGATTGCGCCTCCCGCCAGCGGCTCACCAGCGTCCGCACGGCGATGTACGACAACAGCAGGGGGAAACCACCCGGCAACAGGATGATTGCCACCGCCATCACCATCCTCATCCACGCCCACACCATGACCACGGACCTCGCTGCTTTCCTTCGTGAGTTGCGCCGTAGAGATGCATGACGTGTGCCCACGGTGCGCAAATAGTTTCCCCGCGTTTTTCCGCAGGGTTGGAGGGCAGCGAGGCAGGAAGGTTGGGGACCGGGTCCACGGACCCTGGCATTTTTGCCGCAGTCGCCTGGGGGGCCGTCGGTTAAGTTCAGCCGGGTGAGCCCCCCTTCGACGGAAGAAATCCGCGCCTTCACCAGCGTGGCGGACGCGGAGAAACAACTGGAGCAGGTGGGATACCTGCCCTCCCCGGAGATCGCCACGGCGGCCTTCCTGGCCGACCGGATGGACAAGCCCATCCTCGTCGAAGGACCCGCGGGCGTGGGCAAGACGGAGCTGGCGCGGGCCATGGCCACGGCGCTGGGCCGCGAACTCATCCGCCTCCAGTGCTACGAGGGCCTGGACGAGGCCAAGGCTCTCTACGAGTGGGAGTACGCCAAGCAGCTGCTCTACACCCAGCTCCTCAAGGACAAGATTGGGGAGATGGTGCAGGGCACGTCCACGCTGTCGGAGGCGGCGGACCGGCTGGCCTCGAGCGACGCCGTCTTCTTCTCCGAGCGCTTCCTCCTGCCGCGTCCCATCCTCCGCGCCCAGCTCTCCGAGCGCCCCGCCCTGCTGCTGGTGGACGAAATCGACAAGGCGGACCCGGAGTTCGAGGCCTTCCTGCTGGAGGTCCTCTCCGACAACGCCGTCACCATCCCCGAGCTGGGCACCTTCCACGCGAAGCACATCCCCCGGGTGCTGCTGACGTCCAACAACGCGCGCGAGCTGTCCGACGCGCTCAAGCGCCGCTGCCTGCACCTGCACATCGACTTCCCGGACCGGGAGCGGGAGCTGCGCATCGTCCGCTCGCGGCTGCCCCACGTGCCGCAGGTGCTGGCCGAGCAGGTGGTGGAAGCCGTCGCCGCCATCCGCGCGCTCGACTTGAAGAAGGCGCCCTCCATCAGCGAGACGCTGGACTGGGCGCAGAGCCTGGTGCTGCTCAACGCGGAGCAGCTCACCTCGGACGTCGTGGCCTCCACGCTCAATCTCGTCCTCAAGTACGAGGGCGACATCGAGAAGGCCCGCGCCAACCTGCCGCAGATCGCCCAGGCGTGAGGTCCTTCATGACGCCCGCCCTCCCGAGGGCGGCGGGAGGAGGTCCGACGCGCGGTGTATGCTCGGGGTTCGCGCCCACCGAGGCCCTGGCCCACCCGTGCTCCTGAAGGAACGCTTCCAGATCACCCGGCCGCTCGAGGAGCTGGAGCTGTCGCTCGTGCGCGCCTCCCTGGCGTCCCCCGGCCTGCTCGACGCGCGCGAGGAGGCCATCCTTCGCACGGCGCTGTCCCTCGCCCGGCTCTACAAGGTTCAGCACGGAGGACTCGACGTGGGCGTGGGCGCGCTGCTCACGCCGTTCCGCGAAGAGGTGGAGCGCCGCCTCACGCCCGTGCTGGGAGGACTCCGGCCTCCGACGAGAGACAGGCTGGTGCCCCACGTGAGGGACTTGCGCGAGCACGCCGCGAAGGCGCGTGACGGAGTGGTGGCGAGGCTGCGCGGACGCGTGCCACCCGAGGCGTTGGACCGCGAGCTGCGTCACAAGGAGCTGGTGATGGTGACGGGCGGCGGCGGCGGCACCGCCTTCGTGTACCTGGGGGTGATGAGCCTTCTGGCCGAGCACGGCCTGGAGCCGAAGCTGCTCGCGGGCGCGTCCATGGGCGCCATCCTCGCCATCATGCGCTCGCGCATGGCCCGCTTCGACCCCACGGAGATGACCAACATCGTCCGGGGGCTGTCCTTCCGGAAGCTCTTCCGCTTCATCTCCACGGAGAGCCGCTACGGCCTGCCCGCGGCGCTGCGCCTGTTCCTGCGCGCGGGTCTGGGACGCTTCTTCGGCGCGGGGCCCGAGGGCAGCGGCATGCGCCTCAAGGACCTTCCGGTGCCCACCATCATCACCGTGGGCGGCATCCGCCGAGGCATGCTCCCCCGCCCGCTCGAGTATTACGAGCGCCTGCTGGGCACCAGCCCCCTGGGCCTGCTCAACCCCGCGGGCGTGGCGCGCAGAATCCAGGCCGCCATGGGCGCGATTGGAGAGCTGTTCACCCGCCCCGAAATCACCGTGCGCCTGCACCTGGGCGCAGACGACGCCACCGGCGAATTCGACGCGCTGGACGCCGCGGGCTTCTCCTCCGCCCTGCCCGGCGTCATCCACTACGACGTGCTGCGCGAGGACCCTCGCATGCACTCGCTCCTGGACGGGATGCTCGCCCACCACGGCGTGGCGCGCCTCATCGACGGGGGCCTCGTGGACAACCTGCCGGCGAAGGCCGCGTGGAAGGCCGTCGCGCGCGGACGCATCGGCACGCGCAACACGCTCATCCTCGCGTTGGATGGCTTCGCGCCCCGGCTCACCACGCCGTTCTGGCTTCCGCTCCAACGCCTGGCCGCCATGACGGTGGCGCCCAACCTGCCCTACGCGCATCACATCAAGCGCTTCTCGCGCACGCTGTCACCACTGGATGTCGTGCCCTCCGTGGAGCTTGCCTCCAAGGCGCTGCACTTGGGTCGCAAGGCACTCGCCGAGGACCTGCCATTCCTTCGACGCATGCTGGCCCCACTGCCACACGTGCTCTGATTTCCCTGAAGTGGCTTTCACGCTTTGACCTCATAGGGACCTGTGGCTAGAAGGGGCGGGCAGTCCCACTTCTTACAGGCCGAAGGAACCCCCGCATGAGCTCGACCTCGACCAGTGTTTTGCGTGCCGACCAGATATGGCTCGACGGCAAATTGGTGAAATGGGACGAGGGCCAGGTGCATGTGATGACGCACGCCCTCCACTACGGGCTGGGCGTCTTCGAGGGCATCCGCGCCTACAAGACGCATGATGGCCGGCTCGCGGTGTTCCGCCTGCGCGAGCACATCCGCCGGCTGCTCGACTCGGCGCACATCATCATGTTGAAGATGCCGTACTCCGAGGACGAGCTCGTCGAGGCGTGCCTGGACCTCTTGCGCAAGCAGAAGGCGCAGTTCGCCAACGGCGCGTACCTGCGGCCGGTGGCCTTCATGGGCGACGGCGCCATGGGCCTGGGCGCGGTGAACCCCACACGCGTGGCCGTGACGGCGTGGGATTGGGGCGCGTACCTGGGCGACAAGGGCATCCGCGAGGGCATCCGCGCCAAGGTGAGTTCCTTCACGCGCATGCACGTCAACGTCAACATGGTGCGCGGCAAGATTTCCGGCCAGTACGTCAACTCCATCCTCGCCAAGCGCGAGGTGGTGATGGCGGGCTACGACGAGGCCATCCTCCTGGACATCAGCGGCTTCGTGGCGGAAGCGTCCGGAGAGAACCTCTTCATGGTGAACAAGAAGGGCATCATCAAGACGCCGCCCCTCTCCTCGCCCATCCTCGACGGCATCACCCGCGACACCGTCCTGAAGATTCTGCGCGACAGCGGCCGCGCCGTGGAGGAGGTCACCTTCACCCGCGACGCGCTCTACATCTCCAACGAGATCTTCTTCACCGGCACCGCCGCGGAAATCACCCCCGTGCGCGAAGTGGACGACCGCGCCGTCGGCACCGGCAAGCCCGGCCCCATCGGCACCTTCGTGCAGGAGATGTACTTCCGCACCGTCCGGGGCCAGGAGCCGCGCTACGCCGAGTGGCTCACCTACGTCGACTGATGCCCCTACGCGCCGGGTCTCCGGCGCCCCCGGGGTGGGGAGCCTGCCTCCTCGCCCCTCGGGTCTCCCGGGAATGACCATCCCTTCTGCCCTCCCAGGACGGGTTTTGGGCTAGAAAGGGCCCCGATGGCTCCCGCCGGACACGCCTACGACGACAATCCGTTCAAGCTCGAGAACCCGTCCATCCTCGACATCGCTCCCGCCGAGCCGAAGTCGGTGGAGGAGACGGGGCTCAAGATGGGACTGCTCGCGGACATCGCGCTGAAGTTCCTCTATTACACCGGCACCGGCACCGGCATGGTCATCGCGGACGAGATGCGCCTGCCGTGGTCGGGCGTCATCGAGCACGTGGTGGACTTCATCGCCACGGAGAAGCTGGTGGACCTGCGTGGCGGCAAGGGCTTCGGCCGCGCCTCCGTGGAGTTCATCCTCACGGAGAAGGGCCGCGAGTACGCGCGCGACGCGCTCACCCGCACGACGTACGTGGGCCCCGCACCCGTGCCGATTGAGCAGTACAACGCGCTCATCACCAGCCAGACCGAGGAGACGCCCGTCGTCAGCCAGGAGGAGCTGGTGATGGCGCTCAGCCACCTCACCGTCCCCGCGGAGCTGATGGACAAGCTGGGCCCCGCGGTGAACTCCGGGCGCTCGCTCTTCCTCTACGGTCCCCCTGGCAACGGCAAGACGAGCCTCGCGGAGGCCGTCTCACACATGTTCGGCGGCGAGGTCTTCGTGCCGCACTGCCTGGAGATCGGCAATCAGATCATCCAGGTGCACGACCACCTCATCCACACCCCCGTCAAGCTGGAGATGGGCGGAGATGCGTCCGGCCGCCGACAGTCCTTCGAGATGGACAACCGGTGGATGCTCTGCCGCCGCCCCGCCGTCGTCGTCGGTGGCGAGCTCACGCTGGAGACGCTGGACCTCATCTACTCGGAGAGCACCCGCTTCTACGAAGCCCCGTTCCAGGTGAAGGCCAACGGCGGCATGCTCCTCATCGACGACTTCGGCCGCCAGAAGGTCCACCCGACAGACCTTCTCAACCGGTGGATCGTTCCCCTCGAAAAGCGGGTGGACTTCCTCACCCTCCACACCGGCAAGAAGTTCGAAATCCCGTTTGATCAGCTTCTCGTCTTTTCCACGAATTTGGACCCCAAGGAGCTGGTCGACGAGGCGTTCCTGCGCCGCATCAAGTACAAAATCGAGGTGGGCAATCCCGACGAAGAGTCCTACCGGGAGATCTTCCGCCGGGTGTGCGAGGCGGCGGGCATCCCCTATGTGGACCAGGCCGTCACGTACCTTGTCGAGCACTACTACAAGCCCCGGACGATGCAGCTTCGCGCGTGCCATCCCCGCGATTTGGTGGGGCTCATCAAGGACGCGGCCCGGTACCGGCAGATACCGCCGGCCCTGTCCAAGGACCTGCTCGACCAGGCGTGCGAGGTCTTCCTCGTCAATCTCTAGTGGATTTCGTTGTTACAACCGTGCGGAATTTCTAGAATCCGCATGCCGTTGTATCGCTCGGCCGCACGCTTCGGTCTTCGCTCGCGAAGATACGACGCAAGAAGGAGCCGCAGTCCGTGAAGGAACGCTACCAGGACATCGACGAGAAGAACGAGGCGCTGCGCGAGTACCTCGACATCTACAAGGACAAGCAGCCCGCGCGTGAGTTCCTCGAGCAGTTCGAGATGTCGTGGATCTACCACGACGCCGCGCTGGAAGGCGTGGTCTACACCCATCAGGAACTGAAGGCGGCGCTGTTCCCCGGACGGGCCAGCGCCGAGGCCTCCATGATTCCGGTGGTGCTTGAGATTCGGAATCACAAGGCGGTCTGCGACTTCCTTCGCGAAGAAGCCGCGGGCGCCAAGAAGCAGGCGCAGATCACCCTCACCACCATCAAGCGGATGCACGACCTCTTCCTGGGGAACACCCCGGAGGCACTGGCCGAGCGCGCGCGCATGGAGCGACGGGAGCGCACGGAGAAGGAGCTCGCCAAGGAGCGCGAGCGCTCGGGACTGCGCAAGGACATGCCGCTGCACCGCACGTACTTCCACGACATCCACCAGCCCGTGAAGATCCAACCGGCGCTGGAGAAGCTCGTGGACTACACGGCCAGCGCCGAGTTCCGCGAGTTCCATCCGATAAAGCAGGCCGCCACCGTGCAGCACAGCTTCCTGCAGATCTTCCCCTTCACCGAGCACAGCGGGAAGGTGGGGCGCATGTGCAGCAACCTCATCCTGCTGCGCAACGGCTACATGCCCGCCGTCATCCACTCCATCGACCGGCAGCGCTACTACGAGTGCTTCCGCGGCCCCGTGGCGCAGTTCCGCACGGTGCTGATGGACGCCATGGAGAACTCGCTCGACAACGGGGTGAAGTACTTCAGGGACCTCGGCCGCAAGTACAAGGCCATCAACAACTAGTTGGACCTCCTCAAGTTGGAACCCAAGGGGGCAGGAAGGCGTCCGGGCACACGGCCTTCCGCCCCTCCGTGAACGTCGGAGGGGGCGTTTGCACCATTGGTGTGCGGGTGACACCGCGCCCTCGATGTCGAGCAGACAACATCCGGCATCTCGAAACCCGAGGCCGGAGGAAGTAAAGAAGACTCTCCATGCCCGTGACCCAGTCCTTCAACAGCCGCCGTGCCCAGGCAACCCTCGGGGGCGAGCTGACGGAGCCTCCGCCACCACGCCTGGCCCAGCTGTCCGCTCGCGACAAGCTGGACCGGCTGCTCCAGGTGGCCAAGGGGCACCGCAAGGCGCTCATCCTCACGCACGACAACCCGGACCCGGACTCGCTGGCCGCCGCGGTGGCACTCGCCCACCTGCTGGAGCGCCGAGCGGACGTGGAGGCCCACGTGGGCTACGGGGGCATCATCGGCCGGGCGGAGAACATCGCCTTCGTGAAGGTGCTGCGGCTGCCGATTTCGCACGTGTCGCAGATCGACTTCGACGAGTACGACCTCTTCGGCCTGGTGGATACGCAGCCGAAGGTGGGCAATCACTCGCTGCCCGCTCGGCTGGAGGCGCACCTCGTGGTGGACCACCACCCGCTGCGTGAGGAGAGCCTGGCGTCGCCCTTCGCGGACGTGGGCGGTGACTTTGGAGCGACGTCCACGATGCTGGTGGAGTACCTGCGCGCCGCGCGCGTGGAGCCCTCCGTCGAAGTGGCCACCGCGCTGTTCTACGGAATCAAGGCGGACACGCGGGACTTGGGCCGCGAGACGACCCAGACGGACATCGACAGCTACCTGTGGCTGTTCCCGCGCATGGACAAGTCGATGCTCGCGCAGATCGAGCACCCGGAGCTGCCGGCGCGCTACTTCCAGCTCTACCACACGGCCTTCGAGCGGGCGAAAGTCTACGGCACCGCCATCGTCACCGACCTGGAGGAGGTCTACTCCCCGGACATGGTGGCGGAGGTCGCCGAGCGGCTGATGTTCCTGGAGGGCACGAAGTGGTCGCTGGCCTTCGGCACGTACCGCAACCAGCTCTACTTCAGCCTGCGCGTGAAGGACCGGCGGATGAACGCGGGCCGGCTCATCCGCGAAATCTTCGAGGACTACGGCGGCTCGTCCGGAGGCCACGGCAGCATGGCGGGCGCGAGGCTTCCGCTGTCGGGCAAGGCCGCGCAGCGCAAGGCGCTCAAGCGTGAGCTGGTGAGTCGCTTCCTGGAGGCGTTCGGCGTCTCGGACGAGCGGCCCGTGTCGCTGCTCTCCGCGCAGGACTCGTGATCTACTGGGACTACAACGCCGCCGCGCCGGTGCGCTCGGAAGTCCTGACTGAGCTGGCGCGCGCGCTCGTGCACGGTGGCCATGGCAATGCCTCCAGCGTGCACGCCGCCGGACGTGAGGCCCGCGCCCGGCTGGACGCCGCGCGAGCCCGGGTGGCGCGGGTGCTGGGCTGCGAGCCGAAGGAAGTGACGTTCACCGCGTCGGGCAGCGAGGCGGACGCGCTGGCCCTGGTGGGCGCGTGGCATGCGCGTCCCTCGCCGGAGCGACGACGAGTGGTGACCTCCACCATCGAGCACCCTGCCCTGCTGGGCGCGGCGGCGCAGCTCGAGCGGGAAGGCGCGCAGGTGGTGCGCGTGGCACCCGGTCCGGAGGGCCGCGTGCGCGTGGAGGACGTGCTCGCGGCGCTGACGCCGGACACGGCGCTGTGCTCGCTGATGTGGGCCAACAACGAGACGGGCGTGGTGCAGCCCGTGGCGGAAGTCGCTCGGGCGTGCCGCAAGCAGGGCGTGCTCTTCCACACGGACGCGGTGCAGGCGGCGGGCAAGGTGCCGCTGTCGCTGCGCGAGGTGGACGCGGACCTGCTCTCGTTGTCGGCGCACAAGTTCGGCGGGCCCGCGGGCGTGGGCGTGCTGGTGGTGCGCAAGGGCGTGGACGTGCGGGCCCTCACGCCCGGACACCAGGAAGGGGGGCGGCGGGGGGGAACGCAGAACATCCCCTACGCGGAGGCGCTCGCGCTCGCGTTGGAGCTGGCGACGCGGGAGCAGCCCGCGTTGGAGGCGCGAGTCGGCGCGCTGCGGGACGACTTCGAGCGCGCGGTGCTGGAGGCGGTGACGGGCGTGACGGTGAACGGTGCGGGGGTGCCCCGCGTGCCCAACACCAGCAACCTGCGCTTCGACGGCGCGGAGGGCGAGGCGCTGCTCATCGCGCTGGACCTGGATGGCATCTGCGTGTCGATGGGCGCGGCCTGCGCGTCCGGAACGTTGACCCCCTCGCACGTGCTCCGAGCCATGGGCCTGTCCGCGGCCCAGGCGCGTGGAAGCCTCCGCTTCAGCCTGGGGCCCGACACCCGCGAGGACGATGTGCGCCGCGTCGTCGACGCACTCCGTCATCACCTCCCCCGGGTTCGCGCCCTCGCGGGCTGAAGCCCGTTCCGGCCCGCGCCGCTACGTACGCCGGGTGCACTTGACGGAAGGCCGCGCCCGCCGAACCCCGAGCATCCTCCTGTGAATGCCGCGTCCCCCTTGGGGGCATGAGCGCTTGATGAAGCCACCTCCGGTGGAAAGCATCTCCCCCACTGCCGACACACCCGAGGGGGGCTGCACATGGGTCAGGGTTCGAAGGGGCTGGGGTTTTTGAGGAATCGGTTCGCGGTGCTCGTGTACGGGCTCGCGCTGGCATGCGGCCCCAGCCCTCAGGAGCGCGGTGGCGATGACGCGCGGCCCGAGTCCACGGAGTCGGGCTCAACGCGAGCCCTGTCACATCCAGGTGACGCGAGCACGAGCACCACTGCCGGGGGCTCGGTGCTGTGGGAGGAGCAGATGACGCCGCTCAACGCGGAGGAGCGTTTCCGGCAGCGCTGCCCCTCCGCGGACGATGCGCAAGGGCCCACGCTGTACGTCGCGAACACCGGACCGCGGGATTTCGAGGCCCCGCTGGGCTCCGTGGCCAACCCCTTCTTCACCATCATGGCGGCGGTGAAGGTGGCGCAGCCGGGTTACGTCATCCAGGTCCGCGAGGGGACCTATCCCGAGCAGGTCGCCATCAATCCGCTGAAGGCGCGCCCCGGCACGGCCACGGCGCCCATCGTCCTGCGTGGAGAGCAGTACCGCCGCCCCCGCATCGTCCCCTCCTCCACCGACGTGGGCAGCTTGCTGGTGGTGAGCCAGCCCTACTGGATTGTCCAGGCCGTCGAGGTGGACGTGGAGGAGCGCCCCTCCTTCGCCGCGCTCTTCGAGGACAGCACCACGTGCTCGCAGCTGACCGACTCCGTGCTCCATGGAGGCAGGGCGGGCGGAGGCGTCGTCGTCAGTGACGCGAGCCGGGTGCTCATCGACGGCAATTCGATATTCGACTTCTCCAGGACGGGCCTCGACTCCCACGGCGTCGCGGTGAAGGGCGTCTCACGCGAAGTCTTCATCACGGAGAACAACATCCACGATGCCTCGGGTGACGGAGTGCAGTGCCAGCCCAACCTGGGCAGGCCGTCCACCGTCTTCATCGAGCGCAACCAGATGTACGACTGCGGGGAGAACGGCATCGACGTGAAGGCCTGCGACGACGTCGCCATCCACGAGAACGTGCTCTTCGGCTTCCCCAACCTGGAGCGCTACCCGTGGCAGGCCACGACGTCCGCCGCCGAGGCGGTGCTGGTCCACGAGGACGCGACGAACATCCAGATTGTCGGCAACCTCGTCTTCCAGGCCGGCCGCGGCATCTCCATCGGAGGGCTGGCCCTGGTGGACACCCCCGTCAACGTGCTGGTGCAGGGCAACGTCGTGACGGACATCTACAACTTCGCGAATCGGGGCAACGGCCAGGGCATCCGCATCGCGAGGGCGCATGGGGTGCGCGTGCTCGGCAACCTCATCGAGCGCACCGTGGACTCGGGCCTGCGGCTGGCCGCGGATGAGCCTCTCGTCGTCACGAATCTCACGGTCCTCGACAACACGCTGCGGGACATGCGCAGCTTCGTGAAGCTGGGCCGCGACACCGCCCGCCCCGGCCTTCGGATGGACCGCAACCGCTACGAGGGCGCCACCGGAAGGTTCAGCGCCTTCGGGCTCCTGTCCGACGGCGACTTCACGGCCTGGCGCGAACGGCTCACGCCCTACGGCTTCGAAAAGAACTCCGTGCGCGTCACCCCGGGAGACGACCCGGACGAAGAACCCCTACCAATGCTGGTCGGGGAGTGACTTCTCCCGGACCTCTTCGTCCGGCTGTCCGTAGCCCGGCATTCCATCCTCGCGAGGTTCCTCCGGCTTGGGAGGAAGCCGCTGGGGCAGGTCCTCGCGCGTCTTGCGCTCGGGGGCGGGCTCTTCGGGCTGGGGCTTCGGTGGCTGAGGCTGGGTGGCCATGGCGATTCCTCGGGGGCGCGGACCTGCGCGCTCGACAGGAAATCTCGCCATCCCCCTGGCCGGAGGGGACTGGGGGACGCGACGCACCGGGCAGGCACGTGCCCGCTCGTCTACTCCACGCGCGAGGTGCCGGTGGGCGCCGCCGGAGGCGTGCTCGCGGGCGCTTCGTCACTGGCGCCGAACAGGCCTCGCACCACGGCGGCGATGGCCAGGGGCGTCCCCACGCGCTCGTCGTAGTGCGGCGCGAGCGCCTGGGCGAAGGACTCGGCGGAGGTGAAGCGGTCCTCGGGGCGCTCCGAGAAGGCGCGTCGAACCACGTCCTCGAGCGCCTCCGGGACGTCCGGGCGCAGCTCGCGCAACGGCCGGTAGCGCCGGGAGCGGATGGCCTGGAACACCTCGTCCGGCGTGGCGCCGGTGAAGGGGCGCTCCAGCGTCAACAGCTCGTAGAGCACCACCGTCGCCGCCCAGAGGTCGGCCTCTGGACTCACCTGGCCGAGCAGCGACTCCGGAGAGAGGTAGTACGGCTTGCCCAGCACCTCGCCCTCCTGGAGCTTGCCGTCGACGAGCACGCGGGAGACGCCGAAGTCGCGCAGCTTGATCTCCCCCACGCGGGAGATGAAGAGGTTGGAGGGGGACACGTCACAGTGGACGATGCCCAGCGGCTCACCCTGCGGTCCGGTGGCGGCGTGCGCGTATGCGAGCGCCTCCAGCAGCACCTTGCCCAGGTACACCGCGAAGTCCAACGGCAGGGGGATTCCTCGCACCTTGCAGCGGCGGAGAATCTGGCCAAGGTCCCGGCCATCCACCAGCTCCATGACGATGAAGTAGATGCCCTCCAGTTCGCCAGCATCCAGCACCGTCACGATGTTGGGGTGGTGCAGTTGCTTGGAGAGCTGCGCCTCGCGCGAGAACAGCGACACCGACTCGGGATCCGCCGTCAGCGCCGGCAAGAGCCGCTTGAGCGCGACGGTCCAACCCTCGCGAGACCCGGACAACACCCGCGCCCGGTACACCTCCGCCATGCCGCCCTTGCCCAGCACGGAGAGAATCTCGTAGTGGCCGAAGACCCGCTGGGTCTTGGGGGGCGAGGGCGTCTGAGTCACGGGCTCGTGCTTCCGGATCCCACCGGCGCGCGCTTGCGGTTCTTCACCTGCTCGATGTCACTCCCCAGCGCATTCACCAGCGCGCGCTCCCAGGCCTTGGGCTCCTCGGGCGTCCAGCCCTGGTCCAGCGCCCTTCTCAGCAGGGGCGCGACGCGGCCCTTGTTGCCCACCATGTTGTGCGCGTACGCCTGCCACGCGTAGACATCCGGACGTCCAGCGGGCACCGGCGAAATCCGGCCCAGCCACTCCAGCGCCTTGCTGGCGTTGTTCGCCCCCAGGCTGCAGGCGGCCATTCCCACCAGCGCATCCACGCTGCGCCCATCTTCCTTGAGCGCGGCCTCGAAGCGCGGGCGGGCAATCTCCCACTTGCTCAACGCGAGCCACTTGAGCCCCTCGCTCACATGGCCCGTCGTCACCATGGGGGGCTGGGCCTGGGCGGCCTTTGCCTCCGCGCCGCCCTTGGGTGCCGCGGCGGCCTCTGCCGCCGGCGCGGCGGCGGGCTCCGGCTCGCCCTCCTCGGCCTCGGTCGCGGACTCCTTCAGCGCCTCGTCCTCCCGCTCGTCCGGCACCCCACCCTGGCCCCGCAGGAGCAGCTGCGAGTCCTTCAAGCCGGGCGAGTGACACCCCGACGGGAGCCGGAAGCGCCCGGTGAGCACCGAGGTCTGCGGGTTGTAGATGGCCAGCACCGGGAAGCTCCGGGCGCCCACGCACTCAGGCACCCCGGACAGGCACACCTGCATCGTGGCGACCAGGACGTTGCCCTGGAACTCACCGGAGAGGACCTCGGTGCCCGGAGGGAACTTGCAGCCACCTCCAGAACCGGCGGACGTGCCGACCAGGCGCTCGCCCTCCATGTGCAGGTCGACCTGCCCGTAGGTATCCCCCACATAGGGGCCTGCGAGCTTCGGTCCCGCCCAGGCGAGGCCGGAGGTGACGGAAAGAGCCGTCACGAGTGCCTTGTTTAGAAGCGAGAGCGGCATGTGCGGGGTGTGGGGGGCTCCCATCATAGGGGGGCCGTGCTTGCCTTGTAAACGCGCGAGGATGCCTTGACCGCGACGCTTCCCATCCTTATCATTTCAGAAGGTGGTCGCGAGATTTCTCAGTTATTTCGAGGCCTTGGTGGCACTGTAGCTTTGTTTCAAGGGCTGTCCCCTGCGGGGCGCGTGATGCTCAGCAGAAATTCGAACCGATACGTCCGTTCCGGGGTCCGTTTCGGCTTCCATGTGCAAGCCCTCCCCTCTCACGAGGGATGAGGGAAGCCTGCGGAGGCATGATTTCGGTCCCCACCTGGCTTTTAGGGTTCAATGGACGCTGGGCACACGGCCATGCGGCGGGGGACTTTTTCTGCGGAGCGGCGGCGGTGAGCGAGACTGTGGTGGAAGAGGCGGCGGCGGCGAGGAAGCAGACTCAGCGAGACGAATTGACGGCGCGCCGCAAGGCGATGACGCCTGAAATCGTCGATTCGCGGGGTCTCAAGGTGCAGTCTCGGTTCCTGGCGACCCAGTATTACCAAAATGCGAAGACAGTGGCGCTCTACGCGCCCATCAGGGGTGAGGTGCCCACTCGGGACATCCTCATCGCGGCGCTGCAAGACGGGAAGATCGTCTGTTACCCGCTGTCCCATGTGCACGGGCGCATCCTCTCCTTCCGGGCCATCAAGTCCGAGGCGGAGCTGGAGCCTGGGCGGCTGGGTGTCCGGGAGCCGACAAACAGCGCGGACCTGGTCGATGTGAAGGATATCCACCTCTTCGTCGTTCCCGGTCTGGGCTTCACTCGGGACGGCAAGCGACTGGGACGCGGAGGCGGCTACTACGACGCCACCCTGCGCTCGGCGGATGATCGCAGTCGCCGGGTGGGGTTGGCCTTCAGTGATCAGCTCGTCGAGTCCCTGCCTACGACAGGGGACGACGTGGACATGGACCTCATCGTCACGGAGTCCGAGTCCTGCCGCGGCCTGTCCCGCGAGGCGAACTTCCCGAGTACGTGGCCTAGCTTCCTGAATACGTGAAGGTCCTGTTCATGGGAGACGTGGTGGGTCGTCCGGGGCTTCAGGCCGTCCGAGCGCTCCTGCCACGTCTGAAGGCCACCCATGGCGTGGACATCACCATCGCCAACGCGGAGAACAGCGACCAGGGTGCCGGCATCTCTCCGGAGACGGCCGACACCCTGCTCTCCGCGGGAGTGAATCTGCTGACCAGCGGCAACCACTTCTGGTCCAAGAAGGCCATCATCCCCTGGGTGACGGCCCATCCGGACAAGCTGCTGCGGCCGGCCAACTACCCCAAGGACACTCCAGGACGAGGCCATGGCGTGGTGACGCTCCCGGACGGGCGCGCGCTGGGCGTCATCAACCTGGAGGGCCGCGTCTTCATGCGCGCGCACGACAACCCCTTCGAGGTGGTGCAGGGGCTGGTGGAGGAATTGCGCGCGCGCACGCCGTGCATCCTCGTGGACATGCACTGCGAGGCCTCCAGCGAGAAGAACGCCATGGGGGCGCACCTGGACGGGCGGGTGTCCGTCGTCGTGGGCACCCATACCCACGTGCAGACGGCGGATGAGCGCATCCTCCCCGGCGGCACGGCCTTCATCACCGACGTGGGCATGTGCGGCCCGCTCGACTCGGTCATCGGGATGAAGAAGGAGCAGTCCCTGGCGCGGTTCCTGGGGCAGAAGCACGCGCCCTATGAAGTCGCCGAGCGGCTCGTCTATCTCCAGGGTGTGGTGGTGGACATCGACGATGCCTCCGGACGCGGCAAGAGCATCGAGCGTGTCCGAGTGCACCTTCCGGGCACCTGAAAGTCGCGGTGGAAGGGCCGTTCGCGCAGGCCCGCTTTCGGCTAAGGTCCGCCGCCCATGAATCCGGACGCGCTGCGCAAGGCGACCCCCGAGGAGCAGTTCGAAGAAGTCACCCGAGGCACGGTGGATCTCCACTCGCCCGAGGACCTGAAGAAGAAGCTCAAGTACTCGTATGACTCGGGCAAGCCCCTGGTCATCAAGGCGGGGTTCGACCCGAGCCGGCCGGACCTGCACCTGGGGCACTCGCTGCTGCTCACGCGCATGCGCCGCTTCCAGGACTTCGGGCACTCGGTGGTGTTCCTCATCGGCGACTTCACCGCGCTGATTGGAGACCCCACGGGCCGCAACGCCACGCGCCCCGCCCTCACCCGCGACGAGGTGAAGGCCAACGCGGAGACGTACAAGCAGCAGGTCTTCAAGGTGCTCGACGAGGCGAAGACGACGGTGCGCTTCAACTCCGAGTGGTTGGACAAGCTCGGCACCGAGGGAATGATTCGCCTGGCGTCGCGCTACTCGCTGCAGCGGATGCTGGAGCGGGACGACTTCAAGAAGCGCTTCCGGGAGCAGGTCTCCATCGCCATCCACGAGATGCTCTACCCGCTCCTGCAGGGCTACGACTCCGTGGCGCTGAAGTCGGACGTGGAGCTGGGCGCGACGGACCAGCTCTTCAACCTGCTGGTGGGCCGGCAGCTGATGCGCGAGGAGAACCTGGCGCCACAGGTCATCATGACGGGCCCCATCCTGGAGGGACTCAAGGCGACGCTCGTCGACGGCAAGATCGTCGGCGACAAGATGTCCAAGAGCCTGGACAACTACGTGGGCGTCAGCGAGCCGCCGGACATGATGTTCGGCAAGCTGATGAGCATCACCGACGACCTGATGTGGCGCTACTACCAGCTCCTGTCGTCGCTGACGCTCACCGAGCTGGGGGAGCTGCAGGCCAAGGTCGCCCGCGGCGAGGTGCACCCCAAGGCCGCCAAGGTGGGCTTCGCGCGGGAGATGACGGCGCGCTTCCACGGCGCCGAGGCGGGCCGCAAGGCGGAGGAGGACTTCGAGAAGCGCTTCGCCAAGAAGGAGCAGCTGTCGGCGGAGGACCTGCCGCAGGTGGAACTCTCCTTGGCCGGCGCGGCGACGATGCCGGTGACGAAGGTGCTGGCCGAGGCGAAGCTGGTGGCCTCCTCGACCGAGGGGCGGAAGATGATCACCCAGGGCGGCGTCAAGGTGAACGGCGAGAAGGTTCAGGACGTCAAGGCGGACCTGGGCCCCGGCGAGTACACCGTGCAGGTGGGCAAGCTGAAGGCGGCCCGCGTCAAGCTGGCGTGAATTCCCGGGGACGGCCCTCCGTCCCTGGTGCCCGAGGAGCCCTCCACCCGCCCCTGTTTCGAGGGGCGGGGTGGGATTGGGATAGAGTCACGCGCCATGCGTTTTCCCGCCCTGAGCCTCGGCCTGCTGCTGACCGCCCTTCCCGCGCTGGCGGGCCCCGGCGCGTTCGTGTCCGACGTCTCCGTGGACGCGGTGGAGCAGCCCGAGTCGTCCAAGGTCGTCTTCACCGTGGAGGCCGGGACAACGTATCCCCTGCTCAAGAAGGGCGGACCCGGCAGGGCCTGGTGCAAGCTGCGCGGCGTCTCCACCGAGGGCTGGGTGTTGTGCGAGGGCGCCCAGGAGACCACGGTGCAGGCGGCGCCGAGTTCGACGTTGCTGGCGGCGGCGGACCGGGCGGACGCGGCGCAGCGCGCGAAGGCACGCGAGCAGATGTTCGCGGCCCGCGCGGATGAGTCGGACGAGGAGAGTGCCGAGCCCGTCGTCGTCTCGGCGCCCAGCGGCGCGGCCCCGCGTTACGAGGGAGCTGCCCCGGCCGCGAGCGCGCCCCCCTCGACGGTGGCGGTGACGTGGAAGGCCGCCACGGGCTGCGCGACGACGTGCTCCAGGAAGCCGCTCTTCGACAAGCGCCCCACGCTGTCCGCGATGGACAAGGAAGTGCTCGCGTTGTGCCCCGCGCGCCCGGATGTGAGCGTGAGCGCGAACGACGTGCGGCGCTTCATCACCCGTTACTACGATGACCCGCGCCTCCAACTGGCCCTGTCCGCGGCGGGGCGTCCGGGCAAGAAGCAGGCGAACATCGACTGGCTGACCAGCCTGTGGGTGAGCACGGGCCCGCGCAACGCCTTCACGCACGTGTTCTGCGGAGATGATTGGGACCGAGGCCCCATCGGCGGCCTGCACTTCCTGCCGCGTTATGCGCAGCTCGAGGCCGAGGGAAAGCTCTGCTACGGCGGCCCGGTGCGAGGGGGCTCCGCGAAGACGCAGGACCAGTACCTCATCCGGTTCCAGGGTGTGGCTCCCTGGTCTTGTGGGGAGAAGCGAATTGGCGGCTTCTCCGAATCACCGGACGCGGTGGGCCTGATGTCGATTGGCACGCGGGCCTTCGCGCGGTGCTGCGCCCGTGACGGCGCGAAGAAGGAAGGCGGCGTCTACAGCGCGAAGGACCTGGGCGGCACGCGCTGGCAGGTCTGGTGCGGCACGCGCAACGGCACCTACGGTATCGCCACGCTCCACCCCACCGACGACGCCGCCACCTGCGGCGAGTGAGCACGAGCCCTTCTCCTTGCCGTAGGGGGCACATGCATACCGGGCTTGCCCTTCCCTCCTCCGCACCCGCCGAGGCAGACGAAGCGCGAGCCACCGCGTCGAAGCAAAGCCAGGGTGTGACGCGCCCCCCGAAAACGACCAGGGCCCGCTCGTGCATCCGAGTCGGGCCCTGAATCGAAACTCCGCCTGCCGCCGCTGCGTCCTCGCTACTTCGCCGGCCCCACGGTGAGCATCGCGCCCGTCGAGTACGCGGTGAACTCCGGCGCGTACATGGACTGCACGGTGGCCGGCCCCACACGGAAGGTGCCCGCCATGTTCGCGCGCACCCGGTACTTGAAGGTGTACTCACCCGCGGGCAGCCACTCGAAGAAGAAGTTGGTGCCCGAGTCGCGCGTCTCCTCGTACCAGACGATGCCCAGGTCATACTTGTGGCGGGACTGCGCGTTCTCCGGCTCCAGGCCCGCCGCGCGTGGGTCTCTCAAGTGGACGTACTCCGCCGCGTGCTTCGTGCGCAGCGAAATCTGCACCTCCACCTCATCACCTGGATTGAGCACCGTCCCTTCGGCGAGCGGCTGGAGCACGGCCTCGCGGCCCTCGCGTTCGCGGCGGAAGTAGCGACGGGAGACCTGGAAGAAGTCTCCCCGGTCCTCGTCCGGCAGCTTCTCCGTGGAGAAGTGCCACGTGGCCGAGGCGAAGGCGAAGCCCTTCGTCGTCTTCTCCACCACCACGGAGCTCATCGTCTCCGGCTGGAGCTCCGGCCCCGGCACCACCACCTGGTTCTTCTTCCCCGTGTACACGTCCGGAGCGAACTCCATCTGGACCACGCGCGGGCCCACCGTCACCTTCGCGTCCTCACGGATGCCCAGCGCGCCTTCCGCCTCCAGGTACTTCACCAGCGCGTAGAGCGCCTCGGCCGTGGCGCGCGTGGACTTCCAGTGGTTGAGCTTCTTGTCGAGGAGCAACCACTGCACCAGCCCCTCACGCCGCTCGTCCTTCGGCTTCAGCTCCGTCAGCACGCGCAGGGCGAAGGCCTGCGTCTCCGTGGTGTCGTTGTACCAGAGCCAGCTCCGGTCCTCGGGGGCCCAGTACGTGCCCAGCTCCTCCGTCGTCTTCGCCGAGTCCATCACACTGTCCCAGACCTTCAGCGCATCCGTCTGGCGTCCCGCGCGCTTCAGCGTCAGCGCCAGGTAGCCCTTGAGATAGGGCGAGTGCTGCTTCCAATGCGTGAAGCTGAACGCGAGCATCTCCTTGCGCTCGTCCGCGGTCAGCGCCTCGCCCGTGTAGCTCGCATCCGGGTATGCGGAGGCCACGTAGTTGAGGAAGGTGATGAACTCCCAGCTCTGGCCCTTCTTCGCCAGCTTCGGCGCGTACTCCTCGCGGTAGTGCCGGGCCAGGTAGCCCCACGCGTCGCGCGTCATGTCCTGCGGCACCTCCACTCCGTACTCCATGGCGCGCGACAGGCCGTGGACGATGTAGAGCGTCATGTACGGTGACGGCGGACCACCCGGCCACCAGGGGAAACCACCGCTGGACGTCTGCGCCTTGCGCAGCTTGCCCATGGCCGCGTCGCGCTCCGCGCGGGCCACCTTCGGGTCCAACACCTTCACCAGGTCCTGGTCCGAATCCGCGCCGCCCTTGGCCATCTCCAGCCAGGGCGTCTCCTCCAGCGTCATCTTCCGGTTCGGGTCCACCGAGTCCCACGTCTCGAAGCGCGTGGGACGCTGGCTCATCTCCTTCGCCATCTTCGCCACGGCCGGATACTTCGCGTAGAGACTGGCGAGGATGCCGGAGGACACGAAGCGGTTGAGCGTCTGCTCCGAGCACTCGTAGGGGTAGTTCACCAGGTACGGCAGCGACTGGAGCGCCGCGTAGAACAACTGCGTATCCACGGTGACGACGAGCTGCTCGTTCACTCGCGTCGGGTCTCCCCCCTTCTTCAAGTCGTCGAAGCGCATCGTCTTGGAGCCGGGCCCCTTCAACGTGACGAAGCGCGACTGCGCCAGATGCATGCGGCCTGGCAGCACGGGCAACGGCCGCAGCTCGCCATCGCTCAAGTTGCCCGCACGGGCCTCCACGCGGAAGGCCACGGTGCCCACGCGCGCGGGCGTGGTGAGCGGGAAGCGCAGGTTCGTCCCCTTCCCCGGCGCCACCGTGAAGTTCTGCGACGCGCCCTTCACTCCGAACTCCGACAGCAGGCTCTTCTTCGTCTCCGGGTCGATGATGTCCAGCGTGAGCGTGCCCTGACGCGCCTGCTCCGACGCATTGTTCACCACCACCTCCAGCACCGCGCGGTCTCCCTCGCGCAGGAAGCGCGGCACGTAGGGCCGCACCATCAACTCCTTCACGCTGCGGGTGGTGCGCTGCACCGAGCCACCTTCCAGGTCACGCGTCAGGCCGTGGACCCACACGCTCCACGCCGTCACCGAGTCCGGCACGGTGAACTCCAACGTCGCGGACCCGTCAGCCCCCGTGAGGAGCTGCGGCACCCAGAACGCCGTCTCGGCGAAGTTGGAGCGCAGCGCGGCCGGGGCGGCCTCGGCCTGCGCGGGGCCGCCAGCCTGAGCCTGCAGCTTGTCCGAGGCCTTGGCCTTCTCCTCCATCGGCGGCGCGCCAGGAGGAGGCGGCGGCGCCGCATCGGACTCCCGCATCGCCCTCGATTCAGAGCGAGCCACCGGCGCGGGACGCGGCGCGGAGACACCGCCGAAGGACTCCATGGACCGGGTGTTCCCATTCCGGTAGCGCCTGTACCCGGGGCCACCCAGGCCGTAGTTGTCCTCGAACTTGAGCCGGTCCGAGGACGGGGGCTCCCACTGGTAGACCGCGCCGTAGCCATGGGACACGAGCCACTGCGTCTGACCCACCGCCAGGGACGACTGGATATCCACCGATGACATGCGCGGCGGGTAGAGCGACGAGACACTCGGCGGCGAGTGCGGCGCGAACAGGTCCAACGACTGGTCGTACATATACGCGAGCAGCTCGGCCGCGCCCGCCTCCACCTTCGCGCCCTTGGGGCCCTTCACCGTCACGCGGAAGGTCTCCTTCGCGCCCGGGCGGATCTTGTCGCGGAAGGTGGCGAACTCCAGGCTCAGCTCCTTGTTGTCCCACGGGACGAACACGTTCTCGGAGAACCGGACCCACTGCCAGTCGCGCACGAGCGTCAGCACGGCGGTGAAACCTCCACGCAGCGCCTCCGTCACCGGCACCTCCACCACCGCGGGCGTCTGGCCGCCCACCAGCGACTTGCGCAGGACGCGCGTGTCCCCCTGATACAGGTCCAGCAGCATCGGCTGACCCTCGAAGCCGGAGACGGCCAGCAGGCGCGCCACTTCACCCACGCGCACGCTCGATCTCTCCACCACCAGCGTCGATGCCAGCGAGACGGGCGCGCGGTCGCCCGCGACCAGCAGCTCCCGCGCCACGGTGAACGTCTGCCCGAAGGCGTCCGTCGTCTCGTAGTGCAGCCGGTAGGCGCCCGCCTTCAGCGACGGCAGCTTCACGCGCGCGACGCCGTCCGCGCCGTGCTGCACGATGCCCTTCGTCTGCTCAGCGCCATCCGCCCAGCGCGCCAGCACGGACTGCGGATTGTAGTTCTGCAGCCACCTCGGCTGGAGCGCATCGCCCGGAGTCGGCGTGCTCACCGCGTCCGGGTCCGCCTCCATGAACGGGGGCTTGGGCTGCGGCTCGTCCGCCGGCATCAACGGCTGCGCGGGCTGCTTCAACGCCACCAGTCGCCAGCGTCCCGCACCGGGCTGCGGCGCGCCGTTCAGCGTGGAGCGCACCAACTGGACCTCGGCCTGCGCGCCTTCGCGAAGGAAGCCCGTGTCCGTGTCCACGCGCGCCTCCACCGCGACGAACCCCAGGCGGAAGCCCCGACTGGCCGAGCGCGTCTCGCCCCCTTCGTCCGTGGCATCCGCCTCCACGAGGTAGCGCCACGTGAGGCCTGGCGTGCGCGCGGAGCGCTCATCCGCCTCCGGGGTGAAGGTCACCTTGAAGCCGCCGTCCTCCTCCACCGACGACGAGCCCGCGGCCACGAGCTGCCGCTGCCGCGAGATGAAGCTGGAGTCGTACCACCACCACCAGGGCAGCACCGGCTCACGGTACGCGCGCCAGCGCACCGTGCCCGACGCCACGGGCAGCCCGAAGTAGTAGCGCGCCTCGCCCTTGAAGGTGGCCGGGCGGTTCAACCGCAGCGGCGCGTCCGGGTCCTTCAGCGTCACCTCGAAGGTCGGCCGCTTGTACTCCTCCACGCGAATCGAGGACGAGCCCCCGGACTCCACCTGCACCGTCCACACGCCCAGCAGTCGGCCGGTGGGGATGGTGAACTCGCCCGCGACGGAGCCGAAGTCATTGGTGCGCGCCTGACGCCGCTCCACCTCCTGGTGGTTCGGGTCGATCAACCTCACCACCAGGCCCTGCTGCCCCTGCGTCTGGTAGCGCGCCTGGTCTCCTCGCCCCGAGTAGGCCACCACCTTCCACTGCACCTTCTGCAACGGCCGGTAGACGCTCCGGTCCGTGAAGACCAGGGATGACGTCTGCTCGCTGGGCGAGACGCGGTTGTAGAAGGCCAGGCCATTGGGCAGCAGCAAGGCCCCGCGTCCCTCGCCCACCACCATCAGGTACGTGCGATAGCCCTGTCCCGGCAGCGCGGGAAAGGACACGTCGCCCTGGGGGTTGGTCCGGGCACGGGCCGCCTCGCGGAAGCCCGAGCGGTAGTCCATCTGGATGAGCCGCACCAACACTTCCGAGGCGGGCTTGCCCGTCTCGCCCATCAGGATGCGCGCCTCCACCGACGTGCCCTCCGCGTTCCGGGTGAGGGCCACCCACGGCGTCACGGCCAGGAAGGTGGCCTCGATGCGGTTGCCCTTCTCGCGGAAGTCCTCGTGCGCGGAGGACATGATGACGTACGTGCCCTTCTCCTTCAGCGGAGGCGTGACGTAGGTGCGGTGCAGTTGGAAGTCGGGCGTCGCGGGGAGCTGCGTGGACCACGTCGCCGCGGGCTTGCGGCCCCGGACGTAGCGCATCAGCTCGTCGCCGTAGGGCAGGACGTTGTAGTCCTCCACCTTCTTCAGCCGCGCCTCGACGTCGAGCACGAACGCGCGGAAGTAGAGCACCGGCACGTTGCGGTGGGTCACCTCGATGGAGCGGCGGTCCGCGCCATCCGATTGCATGGAGGTGACGCGGAAATCCGGCGCCTCCAGCGACTCCACCAGCGTGCGGCAACGCGAGGCCCCCAGCGACTTCGGGTAGGCCTGCATGCAGGCCTTCGCCAGACCATGCGCGCGCACCGCGTGGCCCGCTGCGTTCTCCTGCTCCGCGAGCAGGCCCTGCCCCATGGACCACCAGGGCACATCCCGGAACGCATTCAGGTACGCGGCCAGATGCTGACGGATGCGCGCGCGGTCCTCCGCCTCGGAGAAGTGCTGGTACAGCACCTCGTAGCGCCGCATCCGCGCCTCCAGCGCCGCCTCACGACGCCCGCCCGTCCGGTGCCACGCCTCCAAATCCCCCAGCACCGCGGCCACCTTCACCAGCGGGTGGATGTTGGCATCCGTCAGGTCCACCGTGGGCGAGCCCTCCAGCAGCGAGCCCAGGTCCAACCGGAACACCTCGTTGGCCTGCTCCGCCCGCCAGTGCGTGCTGTCCGCCAGCAGCCCCACCCACAGGTACGAGACGGCGTCGCGCAGCGTGGAGCGGATGCCCTCGGGGTAGGTGTTCGGCTCGACGTACTCGGACAGCACCTTCACCGGCTCCGCGCCCAGCGACTGCCGCTGCTTCCAGACGTCCTCGTACGCGCGCTGCGCCTCGGTGAGGATCTGCTCGTACGTCCATGCCTTCAGGTCCACCGGCCCCGTGGACGCCACCAGCTCGCGCTTGCGCACCTCCCAGCTGTACACCTGCGCATAGGTGACGAGCGCGTTGGCGTAGTAGAGGTTCAGCGTCGCGCGAGCCAGCGCCCCCTTCGGCCAGGGCTGCTCGCGAAGGAAGCGCACCGTCGTCTCGTAGCCGTGCAGCGCCGAGCGCAGCTGCACGGTGCGAATCAGCGCGCGCGTCCACTCGGACTCGTCCGCGCCGTTGCGCGCCTGATTGAGGCGGGCCTCCGCGGCCTGCGCGGCGGCCTCCACCTTCTGGTTCGACACCAGCGCGTCGATGTCCTTCCACGAAGAGAGCGCCTTGGCCTGCGCCGCTCGGGCCACGGGCGTGGCGAGCAGCAACAGGGACAAGAGCGCCAGCGCTACAGCGGATGTCCAGGTCCGGAGGGTGTGGTGCATGGTCGGCACTCTAGACACATGAGGCCGACCGAGCGTTCCACAATGCTCCTCAGGAAGTGGGTGTCGCTCCCGCCTCGCCCCCCGGCGCCTTGCGACGCAGGCCCACCAGATAGACCTCCATGCTGGCGCCGCGCGTTGCTTCTGGGCGAACCACCTTCACCTCCTCGAAGAGGGCGCGCACCTGGTTGCGGAAGTCCTCGAAGTCGCCCCCCATGAACACCTTCGCCACGAAGGACGAGCCCGGCCGACCGCGCGTCGCGGCCAGCTCCAGCGCCTTGCCCGCCAGCCGCAAACTGCGCGCCTCGTCGGTGGCCTTGATGCCGCTCGTCTTCGGCGCCATGTCGGAAATCACGGCGTCGAACGGACCGTCATGCAGCGCCGTCAGCTTCGCGTCGAAGTCGTCCGCGAGCACGTCCAGCACCGCGGTGCGCACGTGCCGCTGCGTGAAGGGACGGATGGCGACGATGTCCACGCCAATCACCTGGCCCGCCACGCCCACGGCCTCCGCGAGAATCTGGAGGAACCCTCCGGGCGCGGCCCCCAGGTCGAGGACCACGTGGCCCTTCTTCACCATGGGGAAGCGCTTGATGAGCTCGTCCACCTTGAAGGCGGAACGAGCCCGCAGGCCCTCCTGCTTGGCTTTCTGGAAATAGTGGTCTTTAGGACGGTAGGGCTTGCCCATGTCAGAGGGGCTCCCTACCATCCGCTACTGTCTTCGGGAAGCCGGAGCAGTCGTGGGTGTGCAGGCCCGCGCAATGGCGATTCCGGAGGACGTTGCGATGGGCACCCGGGGCTTGACGGCTGCGCTGTGTTTCACCCTGTTGTCGGCGGGTGGAGCGGTCTACTGCTACACCCGGGCGGACGCACTCCAGGTCCAGGGCCAGTGGCTGATGGAACGCGGCACCGCCCAGGCCGAGGAGTACGCGAACCGGCTGGACGGCAAGGCCGCGGACGCCCAGCTCAAGACCTTCGCCGAGCGGCGCGGCGTGCTGGAGAAGGCCCACCTGTGGGAGCGGGGCATGATGCTCGGTGTCCTGGCCGCGGCCATGGCCCTGGTGGGCGCCTACGTCCTGTTCCTGCTCAAGCGCCTGGATGACCAGCTCCTGGATGCCCTGGGCGATTTGCGCCCCACCCCGCCCCCGTCGGCCGCTCCCTCGGAGCCCACGGGAGCACTCGTGTCCAGCCTTCAACGGTAGGACTCCCGAGGACCTTCGCACGCTGGCACAATGGCGCCCCTGCTCTCGCGGAGGTGGCCATGCCCGGCTGTGCGCACTGTGGACACACGCTCGACATCATCGGCAATCAGGTGGGACGCGGCGACACCTGTCCGCACTGTGAAGAGGACGTGCGCTCGTGCCGCAACTGTCGGCACTTCGAACCGAGCGTCGCCAAGGAGTGCAAGGAGCCCTTCGCCGAAGTGCCCTCCGACAAGGACGGCGCCAACTTCTGCGAGCTGTTCCAGGTGGGCGAAGGCGGCCTGCACGCGAAGGCCAGCCGCGACGCGCTGATGAGCGCCGCCGAGGCCTTGTTCAGGAAGCGCTGACGCGGCGATTCAGCGCGCGAGTCCCGGGCCCACGGCCACCGCCGAACCCACGAACGGGACGACCTTGGAGAAGCCCGGCGGCGGACTCGCCAGCGCGAGGGGACCGGACTCGCCCCACTGCGTGATTCCGTGGGGCAGCAGGTCCTTCAAGTCGTAGCGTTCGCCGTGCAGCTCGAAGGCGGTGCTCCACACGAGGCGGGCCGTGAAGACGTTCATCGACAGCGAGCGGCCGGTGCTCGCGGGCCCGCTGAACGCGCCGCCCACGACGAGGCTTGCCCGGCGGAACGTGGCGATGGGACACCCTTCGGAGAACGACGCCGGGTCGTCGAAGTGGGCGCGCGCATGGCCCGGCTCCTTGAGGTAGACGGTGAAGTCCCCCACGGGGTCCACGCTCAGCGACAGCCCTCCGTTGTCGACGGACACGGACTTGAACGGCGTGGAGCGGAAGGTCAGGAGCGCGGTGGCCTCGGCCACCTTCCCGGTGGGGTCCTCGAGCAGCGGCCCGTGCAGTCCCTCCAGGTGGAGGAAGAAGCCCAGGTCCTGGAGCGTCGCGTCCTCCGACGACAGGTAGAAACGGCCCGTCACGTACCACGCCACGCTCGCCGGAATCACGGGTGCCATCACCACCTCCAGGGCGACACCCTAGCCGACCGCGCGGCCCATGCTAAACGGCGGGAGATGAACCGGAACCTCCTCGTCCTGTCCGCGCTGCTGTGCCTGACTGGCTGCACCACCATCGGGGCCACCAACTACGCCGTGCCCAAGGAGCGGGCCACCGAGTGCAAGCAGATCTGCACCGACCTGGACATGGACCTGGGCGCGGTGGTCGTCATCCGCAGCTCCGCCGGGTGCGTGTGTCAGCCGCGTCCCGCGGAGGGCACGCCCGTGGGCGCTGGCGCGGCGGCGGCGGGCAGCGCGGCCATCCAGGTGCTCGAGGAGGAGCAGTTCAGCGGCACCTACGCGCAACAGCAGCAGGGCATCCGGTAGGCCCCGGCTCGTCGCGGGCGCGTGCGGCGGTGGAACGACGACGGGCGGGCCTCTTCAGACCCGCCCGCCATGCGCGGCGCTAGAAGCCGTAGAGCTTCGAGATGATCTCCTTCATCACCTCGGAGGTCCCGCCGCCGATGGTGATGAGGCGCACGTCGCGCCACATGCGGGCGATGGGCGTCTCCTCGATGTAGCCCATGCCGCCGAAGAACTGCTGCGTGTCGTAGGCCACGCGCTGGGCCAGGTCGCCCGCGAACAGCTTCGCCATGGAGACCTCCTTCACGGGGCTCTCCTTCCGGTCGAAGAGGTCCACCGCGTGGTACGTCAGCCGCTTCGCCGCTTCGATGGCCGTCAGGTGCTCCACGAACTTGTGGCGCCACACCTGGAACTTCATCAGGGGCCGGCCGAACGCCTCGCGCTCGTTGCCGTACTGGATGGCGTCCTCCATCATCCGCTCCATGCCGGCCACGGTGGTGATGGCGCCGACCAGGCGCTCGCCCTGGAAGTTGGTCATGATGTGGTAGAAGCCCTCGTTCTCCTCGCCCAGCACGTAGCGGGCGGGGATGCGGCAGTCCTCGAAGTAGAGGATGGCCGTGTCCGAGGACAGGTTGCCAATCTTGTCCAGCTTCTTGGAGACGCCAAACCCCTTCACGTCCGTGGGGAACGTCACCAGGGAGATGCCGCCGTAGCCCTCACCACCGGTGCGCACCGCCAGGGTGATGAAGTCCGCGCGCGTGCCGTTGGTGATCCACATCTTCGAGCCGTTGATGACGTAGTCATCCCCGTCCCGGCGCGCCGTCGTCTTGATGCTCGCCACGTCCGAGCCGCACCCCGGCTCGCTCACGCCCAGCGCGGCGATCTTCTCGCCCTTGAGCGCGGGCTCCAGGAACTCCCGCTTCTGCTCGTCGGTGCCAATCTCGTTGATGATGGGCGTGGCCATCTGGCTCTGCACCAGCAGCGCCATGTTCACGCCCGCGTTGCGGCTGTAGCTCAGCTCCTCGCAGAACGCCGTCACGTACCAGTAGTCCAGCCCGCTGCCGCCGAACTTCGGGTCATGGTTGATGCCGAGGAAGCCCAGCTCCGCGCACTTCTTGAACAGCTCACGCGGGAAGATGCCGGCCCGGTCCCACTCCAACCCGTACGGCGCCATCTCCTTCTCGACGAAGGCTCGCACCGTCCTGCGGAAGGCCTCGTGCTCCTCGGTGAACGGGTTCGGCATGCACTCTCCTCATTGGCGGGGGGACAACAAGATTGATTTTCGAATCAATAACAGGCGCCTCCGAGAAGCAACAAGGACCGCCAGTGCCCCGCGCGTGACGCGGCGTGCCATCACCGGGGTGGTTGAGGTATGCTGACGCAGCGCGGTATCCGATGGGCTCCAGAGCGGACGTCGAGGGCGAACCAGCGCCCCGCCCTCTGGTGCAGCCCTCGAAGAAAGTCCTGCTTGCCAGGCAGGCGGGCATTAAGTAGGCCCGGCGGGAGATAGTCCGCATCGCGGAGTATCCCCTTGACAGACAGTTCAGGGACTGTAGTTTCCGGGCCGCAGAATTTCCAAAGGTTTGAGCCGGCGTGGAGTGCCCTGGAGGGGTCCGGGGCCCGCGAGCTGGCAGGAGCAGGACGACCGTGATTCGACGCATGTGGGTGGCCGCGGTGCTGGCGGCGGTGATGATGACGGGCTGCGGCAAGGGTGGCGCCGCGCCGGCCCTTCCGGCGCAGCAGGGCTCGTCGGCGCTGGGCGTGAAGGCCATTGCTCCGGCGACGGAGCTGGAGGCCAGCGTGACGCGCGTGACGGGTCAGGTCCGCTCCAAGCAGGAGGCGACGCTGAGCCCCCAGGCGACCGGCACCATCGCGAAGATGCTGGTGAAGGTGGGCGACAAGGTGAAGAAGGGCCAGGTCCTGGCCGTGCTGGACACGTCCAACGTCGCCATCGGCGTGGAGCAGGCGCGCGCGGTGAAGGCGGCGGCGGACGCGGCGCTGCAGCTGGCGACGAACAACCTGGAGCGCACCCGCAAGGTGGCGGAGTCGGGTGGCATCGCCGCGGCGGGGTTGGATCAGGCGGAGATCGGCACGAAGCAGGCCGCCGCCCAGGCCGCCCAGGCCGCCGCCACGCTGCGCATGGCGGAGGAGAACCTGCGGGACATGTCGATTCTCGCCCCCTTCGACGGGGTCATCACCGCGCGAATGAAGAGCCTGGGCGACACGGTGGCGATGACGCCGCCCACGTCCGTCTTCACGCTGGTGGACACCAGCGGCCTGGAAGTGCGCGCGCTGGTCCCCGAGTCCGTGGTGGACAAGGTCAAGCCGGGCACCAAGACGCAGGGCACGGTGAGCCCCAGCGGCATGCGCTTCGAGGTGACGGTCTCCATGGTGGGTTCCACCGTCGACACCACCAACCGCACGGTGGAGGTGCTGGCGGACGTGGTGGGTGAGACGGCGTCGCCGCTGCGCCCGGGCGCGCTGGTGGACCTGGACTTCTCCAACGTGGCGGGCCAGTCCGACGACAAGGGCCTCTTCCTGCCGACGCAGGCCGTCAGCTCGCGAGGCCAGCAGGGCTTCGTGTGGGTGGTGCAGGACGGCACCGTGCGCAAGCGCGACGTGCGCGTGGAGCGCGTGCTCCCTGGCTACGTCCGCATTCTCCAGGGCCTGGCCGCCGACGAGCGCGTGCTCGCCGACTCTTCCCTGGACGTGAAGGAGGGCACGGCCGTCCGCGTTGTGCAGTGACGCCTGCCCTCCCCCTTACCTTTGGAGCTCCTGAATGAGCCCTCTCAAGACATTCATTTCACGACCCATCTTCACCGCCATGTTGATGATGGCGGTGGTCGTGTTCGGCATCAACGCGTACCCGCGCATCGGCGTCGATCAGTTCCCCGACGTCGACTTCCCTGTCGTCACCGTGACGACGGTGCTCCCCGGCGCTGACCCGGAGACCATCGAGAAGAACGTCAGTGATCCGCTGGAAGAGGCGCTCAACACGCTCAACGGCGTGGAGCAGCTGCGCTCCATCAACATGGAGAGCGTGTCGCAAATCGTCGTGCGCTTCACCCTGGCCAGCAAGGTGGACGTGGCCGCGCAGGACGTGCGTGATCGCGTGCAGGCCACGCTGAGCAAGCTGCCGGATGAAATCGACACGCCCGTCGTCGAGAAGTTCGACATCGGCGCGGCCCCCATCATCACCCTGTCGCTGTCCGGCGCGCTGCCGATTGAAGAGCTGACGCGCACGGCGGAGGACATCATCAAGCCCGCGCTGCAGCGCCAGAAGGGCGTGGGCAGCATCGACGTCATCGGCGGCCGTGAGCGGGAGATCCAGCTCGTCGTCGACCCGGACCGCCTGCGCGGCTTCGGGCTGGCCATCAGCGACGTGAGCCAGGCGGTGCGCGCGCAGAGCCTGGACGTCCCGGGTGGCCGCACCATGGACGGCGGTCGCGAGCGCGTGCTGCGCCTGACGTCCGAGGCGAAGAGCGTGGATGAAATCCGCAACATCATCATCGCCAGCCCCAACGGCGCGCCGGTGCGCGTGCGGGACATCGCCGACGTGGTGGACGGCCCCGAGGAAGCGCGTGGCGCCGCGAAGAACGGCGACCGCAGCGCGGTGGCGCTGGTGGTGCGCAAGCAGTCCGGCTCCAACACGGTGCAGGTGGCCTCGCTCGTCAAGGAATCCCTGAGCGAGATCAACAGCCGGCTGCCCGAGGGAATCACCGTGGACATGGTGTCGGACAACGCGCGCTTCATCCGCTCGTCCATCGCCTCGGTGCAGTTCGACATGGTGCTCGGCGGAATCCTCGCCGTGGTCATCGTGCTGCTGTTCCTGCGCAACCTGAACTCCACCATCGTCGCGGCCGTGGCCCTGCCGGTGTCCGTCGTCGGAACGTTCGCGGTGATGGCGGCGCTGGGCTTCACCTTCAACATGATCACGATGCTGGCGCTGACGCTCTCCATCGGTCTGCTCATCGACGACGCCATCGTGGTCATCGAGAACATCGTCCGTCACATGGAAGAGGGAAAGACGCCCATGCAGGCCGCGCTGGACGGCGCCGGGCAGATTGCCCTCGCCGTGCTCGCGGTGACGCTGGCCATCGTCGCGGTGTTCATCCCCGTGGCGTTCATGGACGGCATCATGGGCATGTTCTTCTACCAGTTCGGTGTCACGGTGGCGGTGGCGACGCTCATCTCCTACGCCGTGTCCATGACGCTCACGCCCATGCTGTCCTCGCGCATGCTGCGCCACCACGGTCAGCCCACGGGCGTGTCCGCGGCGGTGGAGAAGGTGCTGGTGGGCATGGAGAACGGCTACCGGAAGATCCTGGCGACCATCCTCCGTCGCCGCCTGGTGACGATGGTGGTGGCGGTGGTGGTGCTCTTCGCGACCTTCGGCCTGGCCCGCTTCCTCAAGTTCACGTTCATCCCGGAGTCCGACAACGGGAACATCAAGCTGGCGGTGGAGCTCCCCATCGGCTCGACGCTCGGCGAGACGCAGGCGGAGATCGACCAGCTCGACGCGCAGGTGCGCGGGCTGCCCGGCATCGCCTCCACCTTCGCCACCGTCGGCGGCGGCGTGCAGGAGGAAGTGCACAAGGGCGAGCTGCTCATCAACCTGGTGCCCATCAAGGAGCGCAGCTATCCCCAGGGAGAGCTCAAGACGTATCTGCGCGGCGCCATCAAGCCCCGTCCGGGCGTGTCCGTCACGGTGCAGGACGTCACCGGCATCGCCGGCGGTGGTTCGCGCTCGCAGCAGGTGCAGTTCAACCTTCGCGGCGACAACTGGCAGGAGCTCATCACCACCTCGGAGAAGATGAAGGTGGCAATGAGGACCAACAAGGGTCTGGTGGACATCGACTCCACGTACCGCTCCGGCAAGCCCCAGTACGACGTGGTGGTGGACCGCGAGCGCGCCGCCAGCCTCGGCGTCCCGGCCGCCTCACTGGGCTCCACGCTGCGCGCCTTCCTCGGCCGCGACAAGTTCGCGGACTACCGCGAGGGCGGCGAGACGTACGAGGTGAAGCTGCGGCTGCCGCCGGAGACCCTGGCCTCCGCCGATGCACTCGGCAAGCTCACGGTGCGTGCTCCCAGCGGGCAGCTCGTGGAGCTGCGCAACCTGGCCTCCGTCACTCCGGCGGATGGCCCGGTGCAGATCGACCGTGAGTCCCAGAAGCGGCAGATCACCCTGCTCGCCAACCTGGCCTCCGGCTACCAGTTGGGTGACGCCGTGGCCTTCATGAACACGACGGCGGAGAAGGAAGTGCCCAAGGGGATCATCTACGACTTCGAGGGCAACGCGAAGGAGATGGGCAAGGCGGTGGCCTCGTTCGGCGCCGCGCTGCTGCTCGGCATCATCCTCGTGTACATGATCCTGGCGGCGCAGTTCGAGAGCCTCGTCCACCCGTTCACCATCATGTTGTCGCTGCCCTTCGCCTTCATCGGCGCCATCGGCGCGCTGCTCGTCACCGGCCAGGCCATGTCGATGTTCGCCCTCATCGGCGTCATCATGCTCATGGGTCTGGTGGTGAAGAACGGCATCCTCCTGGTCGACTTCACGCTGCAGTTGCGTGAGGAAGGCAAGAGCGCCACGGAGGCCCTGCTGGGCGCGGCTCCGGTTCGTCTGCGTCCGATTCTCATGACGACCATCGCGATGATCGCCGGCATGATTCCGGTGGCCATCGCCCGGGGTGATGGCGCGGAGACGCGCGCGCCCATGGCCATCACCATCATCGGCGGCCTCATCACCTCCACCGTGCTGACGCTCGGCGTGGTGCCGGTGGTGTACTCGCTGCTGGATCAACTCACCGAGAAGTTCAAGCGGCGCAAGGGCCCGGGCACCGCCCCGGACCACGGCACGCCGCACGCGGTTCACGGCGAGAAGCCCGCGGTGGCGGCCGCCGCGCGAGTGGAGACGGCCTGATGCGAGTGCCGGCCAACAGACCGGCCCTCCGCGTGCAGCCGTCCGGCGCAGGCGAGGAGGAGCTCGAGCTCACCGATGAGGGCGACACCCTGCCCTCCGAGGCCGAGGGAGACGCTCCCACGCCCGCGTCACGGCGGCTGCACGAGCTCATCATCCAGCTCGGGCGGTACCGCTCCTTGCGAGACCCGCTCCATGGCATCTGCGAGAGCAACCAGCTCACCCCCACGCAGATCCACGCGCTGATGTGGCTGGGCAATGACGGCCCCACGCACGTGGGAGTCCTTGCCCAGCGTGTCGGCATCACCAAGAAGACCATCACCGGAGTGGTGGACCGGCTGGAGGCCATGAAGCTGGTGGAGCGCACGAGGGACGCCGAGGACCGGCGCGCCGTCGTCGCGCAGCTCACCCAGGAGGGCGCCAAGCTCTTCAACCTCATCAGTCGCAGCGTCGACCAGGGCCTGCGACGCATGCTGGACCTGCTTCCGCCCGATGACCAGGAGGCCCTCTTCGGCCTGCTGGAGCGGATGCTGAAGCGGCTCGGAGGCACCACCTCCGAACAGGCGGTCTAGGATGCAAGAGCGCGCGCCGGTGGCGAACTCCGCCCGGCGCGCGCTCCGTTGTTTCCAGAAGCCACTGCTCCTCGTCATCTCCGTGCTCGCGACGACGGCGGCGGGCGCCACACCGACAGGCCAGGAGCTGGCCGGACGGTGCCGCGCCTGGGCCTCGGACGCGCGCAATCCCTGGGCACTCGCGCATGGTGTCGTGCTGGAAGGCCGCGCCTTCCGCGCGAGCGACGGCCGGCTCGCCTCCGACGTGGTGGTGTCCGACTTCCTGCGCCGGGCGCCCGCGCTCGAAGACGCGCCTTCGAAGCGGGCCGACCTCTTCTTCGAACCATTCACCTCCGACAACAGCACCCCGGTGGAGCCCCACCCCGCCCTTCAGGTGAAGACGTTGCTGGCCGCGGGGCTGCCGCTGTCCCGGCGCTTCACGGCGTCATGGGGCGCGGTGACGCTGCGCGAGCTGGTGGAGGACGTGAAGCGCGACTTCCGGATGGACCAGGTGGCCTCGGCCGAGAGTGCCTGGATGCTCGATGTCCTCTCGCTGGCCTCTCGTCCCGGTGACACGTTCCGCGATGGCACGGGGCGACAGGTGGGCGTGAACGCGGTGATGGAGCGCGCGCTCGCCACGCTGGAGGCGGAGCAGGCCGAGCTCGCTTCGGGCATGAAGGCAGGGCGACCCGAGGTGCCCAAGCGGGGCCAGGGCATCTACGCGCACCCCTGCGGGGGCCTGCACTACTTCCAGGCCGTGGCGGGCTGGGCGCGCCACCCGACCGTGCGCGCGGCGTGGAAGCAACGGCTGGCGGCGCAGGTGGACGTGCTGCTGTACCGGCTGGACTCGGAGATGCGGCAGTACGAGACGGCCTGGGCCTCGGTACCCACGCAGCGCGAATTGGTACTGGCGCAGATGCTGAAGTTCCAGGGGCACTTCCTCGAGACACTCGGACGCTTCCGCGACGACACCGGCTGGCGCCCCACCGCCGTCCAGCAAGAGACCGTGGAACGGGCGCGCGGATATCTGGAGAACACGCTGCGGAGGATGGACGAGACGGGACTGCTCGCGGCCCCCGCATCCGTCGCCACACGGAATCGACAGCTCGCGTTGGACCTGGTGGGTGACACCTGCCACGCGGCACACGGTGAAGCGCTCTGGAGTCGCCCATCCTCCGGACGGACTCCATCACGAGCAGCTCCGACACCCTCTCCGCAGGCCAGCCCGACTCGCCAAGCAGGTGGCGACGAGTTCCGGGCGCCTTGCCTGCTTCCGCGCTGCCCCTGACTCGTTCAGGAACATCGGGCGACTGACTCAGACGCCGAGTCGCGCCATCTCCTCCTCCGTGAAGCCCGCTTCCACGAGCACCTCACGCGAGTGCTGGCCCAGCTCGGGAGGCTCGCGCAGCGGCGTCGGCCCCATGCGCAGCGGAGTGAGCAGGTGCGTCACCTTACGGCCCAGTCGCGCATCCTCCGCCTCGACGAAGAGGCCCCGCGCGCGAAGCTGCGCGTCCGCCAACACCTCGTCCCCCTCCGCCACCGGCTCCACGCACAAGTCGGAGCCCGCGAACTTCTCCGCCCAGTACGCCAGCGGCTGCTCCGCGAACAGGCGCGTCAGCTCCGCCTTCACCCGCGCGCCCGCCTCGCCCGGCATATAGGCGTCCTCGAGCAGCTCCGGCCGTCCCAGCCGCTCGCACACCCCCGCGAAGAACTTGGGTTCCAGCGCGCCCACCGCCAGCCACCGGTCATCGGCCGTGCGGTACAGGCCGTAGCACGCGTAGCCGCCATTGAGCGCCTCGCGTCCGCGCTCCAGCGGGGCCCCCTGCTCGCCCATGAAGAGCCGCGCGGCCAGGTGCATGTGCAGGAAGGCCGTGGCCCCGTCCGTCATGGACACGTCGACGAGGCGGCCCTTCCCCGTGCGCTCGCGCTCATGCAGCGCGGCGAGGATTCCCACCAGCGCGAAGAGACTCCCTCCGCCGATGTCTCCCATCTGCACGCCGGGAAAGGCCGGAGCCCCACCCGCCTCACCTCCGTAGCCCAGGAGACCCGCGCGGGCCACGTAGTTCAGGTCATGCCCCGCCTTGAGCCGATCCGGCCCCGTCTGCCCATAGCCGGAGATGGCGCAGTAGATGAGCCGGGGGTTCTCCGCCCGCAGCACCGACTCGCCCACGCCCAGCTTGTCCATGACACCGGGCCGGAAGCTCTCCACCAGCACGTCGTGCGTGCGCGCCAGTCGCTTGAGCGCGTCGCGCCCCTCGGGCGTCTTGAGGTTCAGCGTGAGTGAGCGCTTGTTCCGGTTGAGGCCGTAGAACAGCGCGCCCACGTCGTCGCGCGAGGGCGGCATCGCCCGGACGTAGTCTCCGCCCTCCGGCTCCTCCACCTTCACCACCGTCGCGCCCAGGTCCGCGAGCACCAGCGTGGCGTAGGGGCCGGGCAACAGGCGCGACAAATCCAGCACGCGAAGACCCGTGAGTGGCAGCGACGACATGGCGGTTCTCCAGGAGTCGAACGAGACGAGGGGGGCCTGAAACGACGTGCGGCGCGCCCCCGAGGTGGGAACGCGCCGCGCGAGTCGGAGCGAGGGTCAGCGCCAGGGCCCACCCCCGCGCTCCGAGGGAACTACGACAGCAGCTTCGCCAGCTTCATCGCGAGGCCCATGTCCATGGGCTTGAACTTCAGCTTGCCCTGCATGGCCGCCATCTGGGCGTTGAGCTTCTTCTCGCGGATCTTCACGAAGTCTTCGTTGCTCACCAGGATGGTCATCTTGGACGCGCCCTCGATGCCCGAGGTGACCCAGCCGTCGGCCTTGGTCAGGTCCAGCGTCCACTTCCCGCCACCCTCGCCGGAGATGTCGAAGTGGATGATGGCGTTGATGTCCTTCGCCAGCTCCGGCTTCGCGGTGAGAACTTCCGGAATCTGGGTCTCGATGATGTCCTTCGCGGTCATGACGCGCTCCTTGGCCTGGTCGTTGATTGAAGAATCAAGACGGGTGGAGGGGACCGTAATGGCGCCCCCCTGACAGGTCAAGCAGCGCGATACGAGGTGTTCATCACGCGCTGGTGCTGCTCACCGTGGACGGGTTCAGCGAGCGGCGCACCATCTCCAGCAAGTCATTCAGTTCGAAGGGCTTGGCCAGGTGGCCCACGGCGCCAATGTCCTGGGCCTTGCTGCCCACGTTGCGGTCCGCGCTGAGGACGATGAGGGGGATGCCCGCGATGGCCGGCGGCTTCTGGCGCATGCGCTGGGCGAACTCCCAGCCGTCCATCACCGGCATCATCAAGTCCAGCAGGATGAGGTGGGGTGGATCAGGCTCGAGGCGCTCCAGCGCCTCCTTCCCGTTGCGGGCACGACGGATGACGAACCCCTCGGCCTCCAGGATTTCGGAGAGGGCTTCGAGGATGTCAGGGTCGTCGTCCACGACGAGGACGACGGGGGCACCATCAGGCTGTGTGTTAGGCGGAGTCAGGGCAGTCTCCCTCGGTGCGACGCTGGGGATTCTTCCACCATCCTCCCATGCAGCGGCGCAAGAAAGTGCGCTCCCCGCATACGAGCGGGGTGCACGTTGCAAAACCGACAGTGACGCCCCACCCTTTCCGTGACCTGCTGGACAGGAGGTGGAAAACGTGAGGAGCCCTGGGGAGATGGGAGCTGGCAGCACGGCGGAAGCGCCTGGCCTCGTCCTCGTCCCCACGCAAGGGCCTCCACGCCTGCTGGGCGGCCTGGTCCTCGAGCATCTGGGCATCCAGGAGTTGCCTCAGGGCGCCACGTCCGTGGAGGCCCTGCTGGGCGCCGCGGGCTTCCACCGCCGCGCCGGCGACATGCGCGTCTGGGAGCAGGGAGACCTCGTCGTCCTCGCGGGAGAAGAGCTCCTGGGCGACGGAGGGCGGCTCCTGTGGACCTTCCCGGTGAGCTGGAACGAGTCCGACGCGCGCCGCAGGGTGCGCTACCTGGGCATGGCATCCCACGACTTGCGCGGCTCACTGGCCAACATCCGCTCCTATGCCGCGCTGCTGCTCAACGGCCGCAACCCGCTGGAGCCCAAGGTGCAACGCGGGCTGGAGACGATTCTTCGCAACGCGGACCGCTCGCTGTCCTTCTCGCAGGACTTCTTCGACTCCAGCCGCGCCGACCTGGGCTCGCTCGCCTGTGAGCCGGAGCGCCAGTCGCTCATCCCCCTGCTGGACGCGGCCGTGGAGCGCCAGCGCGCGGCGGCCACCGCGGCCAACGTGGCGCTCGTCCTGGACCTGGACCCGCGCGTGGCCCCGCCCGATGTGGCCGTGGACGGAGCGCGAATCCAACATGCCGTGGAGGCCTTCATCCTGTACCAGCTCTCCCGCTCCCAGCCCGGCGAGGTCATCTACCTGCGCATCTACCCAGGGGCGCCCAGGGTGCGGGTGGAGGTGCGCCGGGAGGGCGTCCCCCTCTCCGACGAGGACGCCTCCGTCGTCTTCCGCCGCGAGGAGCGGGCCTTCCGCGAGAAGAAGCTGGAGGATCCCCTGCGCGTCTACCTGGCCCGCCAGGAGGTGGAGGCGCACGGGGGAAGCGTGGGCGTGGAGACGGATCCGTCCGGTAGCGCCCTCTTCATCACCCTCACCGCGGTGCCGGGCGCCATGCTTGGCACTCCAGCGGCCCTCCAGGCATGAGGCCTCCGCTCTTGCTGGCGGTCCACGTCTCCCCCCGCTATGCTCGCCCCGTTTTCGCGAAGGAGCCGTGATGCTGGGGCTGAAGCCGATGGAACTTCTTCTCATCCTGTTTGTGCTGCTGCTCCTCTTCGGGGCCACGCGGCTGCCGCAGCTCGGCTCGTCCCTGGGCAGCGCGATTCGCAACTTCAAGCGCGGCTTCGGCGGTGAGGAGGAGACCGGTACCCCCGGCGCCGACAAGAAGGGCACCGGGACGCTCGCCGGCGGCGGCAACGTGGACAAGGACGTGAAGTCCTCCACGCCCAGCACCCACGCGTAGTCCCGCTCCGGGGAGTTCCCGCCGGAAAGCACGACGCCCGCTCCACCCCATCTTCATGGGGCCGAGCGGGCGTTGACATTGCGGGGCACACCCCCGGTCGACCGCACCGGGGGCGAGGAGCCGAACGCTCAGTCGATGACGGCCACGTTGTCGTACATGGCGTCGATCTGCGCCTTGTACTTCGTGCTGCAGACCTTGCGCTTGACCTTCAGGGTGGGCGTCAGCTCACCGGACTCCTGGGTGAAGTCCGCGGGCATCACCGTGAAGCGCTTGATGGTGGCGTACGGCGGCGAATCCGCGTTCATCTTGTCCAGCACCGCCTTCACCGCCGCGTGGACCTCGGGCCGCTTCGCGTTGTCCGCGTAGCTGCCCACCGGGGCGCCCTTCTCCTCCAGCAGCTTCTTGGCCGCGTCTTCCGCCACGGTGATGAGGGCCACCAGGTACGGGCGCTTGTCGCCGTACACCATGGCCTGGCTCAGGATGGGGAACGTCTTGAGCGTGTTCTCGATGTTCTGAGGCGCCACGTTCTTCCCGCCCGCCGTGACGATGATGTCCTTCTTGCGGTCGGTGATGCGCAGGTAGCCGTCGGCATCCAGCTCGCCGATGTCACCCGTGTGGAACCAGCCGTCCGGCTCGATGACCTCGGCGGTGGCCGTGTCGTTCTTGTAGTAGCCCTTCATGATGCAGGGGCCACGGGCGAGCACCTCTCCATCCGCGGCGATCTTCACCTCGGTGCCCGGCATCGCTGGCCCCACGGAGCCAATCTTGATCTTGTTCGGGCGGTTGGCGTTGGTGGGAGCGGCCGTCTCCGTCAGGCCGTAGCCCTCCACCACCTTGAAGCCGAGCAGGTCGAAGAAGTAGCCGATCTTCCGGGACAGCGGCGCGCCACCGGAGACGAACAGGCGCATGTTGCCGCCCAGCTTCTCGTCCAGGGTGCCGCGCACCTTGGTGAACACCAGCTTCTTCGCCAGGGTGAAGGCGAACGTGTCGTACGGCCGGCCCTGCTGCATCGCATCCACGTACTCGTCGAAGAGCTTGAAGGCCCAGCGGGTCAGCCGGCCCTTGAGGCCCGGAGCCGACGTGCCGTTGGACACCACGGTGTTGTAGACCTTCTCGAAGACGCGCGGCACCGACGGCAGCACCGTGGGACGCGTCTCCACGATGTTCGCCATCAGCTTGTCCACCGACTCCGCGACGATGAGCCGGAAGCCCATGCTCAGCCACGCCGCCTTCACCACCTGGGCGAAGACGTGCGCCAGCGGCAGGAACAGCATGACGGCGTCCGTCGGCTCCATCATGCCGATGGCCTGCACCGCGTGCGCCTGGTACGTCCAGTTGCCGTGGGTGAGGATGGCGCCCTTCGGATCACCCGTGGTGCCGGAGGTGTAGATGAGGCAGTTGGTGTCCTCCGACTTCACGGAGGCCACGCGCTCCTCGAAGGCGCCCGGGTTGGCCTGGTGCGCCTCGCGGCCCTGGGCCATGACGTCCGCCAGGGAGACTTCCTGGCCGCCCGCCACCGCGCCCTCGAACACGATGACCTTGGTGACGGTGGGACACTCGGCCAGCTTCTGCCGAACGCGCGTCAGCCGGCCCGCCTGCTTGGCATCCTTCTCGTCATTGTCCACGAAGACGAACGACGTCTCCGAGTGCTTGATGACATAGCGGAACTCGTCCGGAAGGTTGGACGAGTAGATGGGCACGGTGATCGCCTGCGCCGCGGTGATGGCCAGGTCCGCGATGATCCACTGGAGGCTGGTGTTGGCGAACAGCGCCACCCGGTCTCCAGGCTTCACGCCCTGGGCCACCAGGCCCGCGGACAGCGCCTTCACGTCGTCCAGCACCTGGCCGAACGTCACGTCCTGCCAGCGGCCGTCCTTCTTGTGCGTCACACCCGCCTTGGAGGCGTTCTGCGCGCGCTGGATCAGCAACTGGACCAGGTTTCCCTCTTGCGCTCCGGCGGCCGACGCCGAAGGTGCTACCTGATTCTCTGCTCTCACTTGAGCTCCTCCTCGATGTCGGCTTCGACCTTCTTCGCCCACTCCTGGATGCGCTGACCCTCTGGAGGGTCATACGCGACGCTTCCCTGCTTCACCTTCTGGATGGCGTCACGCGCCTCCTTGGCCTTGTCGTCCTTGAGGAGCGTCTCGGCGAGGAAGTAATGCGCGCGCAGCATCTCCGGGTTCTTCTTGATGGCCTTCTCGTAATACTCGGCGGACTTCTTCAAATCTCGCTTCGGCCAGGGCAGCTCGTAGAAGTAGCGGCCCTTCACGAGCAACGGAGCGCTCCAGTTGAAGGCCGGATCAATCTTGATGGCCGCGTCCGCGCGCTCATTGAACTTGCCCTCCAGCCCCTCGCCCAGCGCCTTCACCACCCCCACTGCTTGAGAGTAGGCGCCGATGCCCGTCGCCGCGTAGTAGTGGCCCTCCACCCGGGCGGGGGCCAGCTTGAGGGCCCTCTCGGCGACGTCCCACGTCTGGCGTCCGAGCACCTTCTTGAGCTTCTCGCTGCCAGCCCCGTCCGCCTGCCACTGGAGGAGGCGTGCCTGGCGCCACAGCACCTCGAAGTCGTCCGGCGTCGCCGCCAGCGTCTTCTTGAACTCCGCCTCCAGCTCCTTCACCACCGCGGCGTCCGCACGCCTGGCGTGCAGGTCATCCAGGCGGGTCAACACCTCGGCGTCCGCCGCCCGTGCCGAAGAGGCAACGAGCATGCACAAGGCAAGTAAAATCAGGCGCATGGGCGGTGGGCTTACCACGCACGCTCGGCCGCACGCAAACCACGCAGGCAGCCTTTCGGGCAAAAAACAAGAGCGGGGCCGGCAAGGGTGGAAGACCCCGCCAGTCCCGCTCAGTCCGCACATCTCCCCAGGTGGGGAGGAGGAGGTCGGCTCACGCCGCGTCGGCGGCGGCCTGCTCCTCGTTCTCGTTGAAGGCGGACAGGTAGCGCTCCAGGAACGTCTTCGTCTTGAGCTCCACCTGGCGCACACGCTCGCGCGACACGCCCCACCGCTGTCCCAGCTCCTCCAGGGTCAGCGGCTTGTCCTGCGTCAGGCGCTCCGTGAGGATGTCCCAGCCCAGGTCGCCAATCCGCTTGCGCACCTTGGTGAGCGCGTCCTGGATCTCCGTGTCCTGCTCATTGGAGAGGAACACGTCCTGGGGCGACGGCCCGTTGTCCTCCAGGCGATCCAGGAAGGTGGTCTCCCCTTCCTCGTCGATGGAGGCGTCGAGCGAGAAGTCCACCATGCTGCCCCGCTCGGCCTCGCCACCGCGGACCTGGCTGCGGTTATCCTTCAGGTAGCGGGTGATGTAGGCGCGAATCCACCACACCGCATACGTCGCGAAGCGCACGTTCTTCTTCGGGTCGAAGTGCTCAATCGCCTTCATCAAGCCCACGTTGCCTTCCTGGATGAGGTCATCCAGGCGCGCGCCGCGATTGGCGAACTTCTTCGCCACGGCGACAACGAAGGCCAGATTGGAGGTCGCGAGCGTCTGTCGCGCGGACTCATCGCCCTTGCGAGCACGACCCGCGAGCTCGTATTCCTGCTCGCGCGTCAGTTGGTGATGTCCCCCCAGGTGACGCAGGTATTGCGACAGGCCCTCCGCCGCAAACTTCGTCGAGTTGGCCATGATTTCCCGTCCTCCGTTCGATGCCGGACGCGCTGTCCCCGCCGACTCGCGTCCACCTGTCTCTAGGACGCCCAACGAGCGAAAGGGTTTCTCATTCCATCGCCGAAAGTCATTTCGACTGTCGAACGCCGGCCCGTGGCGGACGAGAGGCTCGCGCTTCCGCTGACTTGCATGGTTGAGGAGCGCGAACTCCCCCGGCGATGGTCACGCTACGGCTACTCACGTAGAACGCTTGAGCGCGGGGAAGATTTTCTGGGGATTGAGCAGCCCTGATGGGTCGAAGAAGGCCTTGAGCCGCCGCTGCAGTTCGAGCAGCGCGGGGCCTTGTTCCAGCGCGAGAAATTCCCGCTTCGCGAGGCCCACACCATGCTCGCCTGTGATCGTGCCGCCCAGTTCCACCGTCATCACCAACATGCGGCGCAGGGCTTCATCCACCAGGGCGCGCTGGTGCGGCCCTTCATAGAGGATGTTGGCGTGGAGGTTTCCGTCGCCCGCGTGGCCGTAGGTGGCCACGGTGAGTCCCAGCTCTTCGCCCATCGATTTCAGGCGCGAGATGATTTCGGGAATTTTCGAACGGGGGACGACGATGTCCTCCGAAATTTTGTGGGGCTTGAGCGCGCGCAGGGCTGGAGAGATGACCCGCCGCACGGCCCACAGCTTCTCCCGCTGGCCCTCGTCCCGGGCGACGAGGGTCTGCGTGGCGCCTTGCTGTGCGCAGATGTCGCCGAGCCGTGACAGCTCCTCCAGCAGCCCCTCTTCATTGTACCCGTCGACCTCGGCGATGACGGCCGAGCCCGCCCCTTCCGGGAACTGGAAGCCCCGGCCGTCCACCGCGCGCAGGGCCACGTCGTCGATGAGCTCCAGGCAGCGCGGAAGGATGCCCGCGGCCAGTACGGAGGAGACGCCCCGCGCCGCGTCCAGCACGGACGGAAAGACGACCAGGGCGGTCAGCACTTTTCGTGGCAGCGGAATGAGCTGCAGCGTGATTTCGGTGGCGACCCCGAGCGTCCCTTCGGAGCCCACGAAGAGGCCCACGAGGTCATAGCCGGCCACGCCTTTGATTGTCCGGCGGCCGACCCGCAGCACCTCTCCATCCGGAAGCACCCACTCCAGGCCGATGACATAGTCGCGCGTGACGCCGTACTTGAGCGCGCGAGGACCGCCCGCGTTCTCCGCGACGTTGCCGCCCAGCGTGCAGAACTCCCAGGAGTTCGGATCCGGTGGATAGAAGAGGCCCTGTGCCTCCACGGCCTTCATCAGGTCGCCCGTCACCACGCCCGGTCCCACCACCGCCGTGAGGTCCTCCGCGGAGATGGAGTGGATGCGATTCATCCGCTCCAGGCTGACCGCCACGCCACCGTTCAGGGGCAGCGAGCCCCCGCTCTTCCCGCTGCGCGCGCCACACGGCGTGAAGGGCACCCCGTGCGCCACGCAGGCCTTGAAGATGGCGGACACCTGGGCGGTGCTCTCCGGAAACACCACCACGTCCGGTGGGAAGACGCCGCTGTCGGACTCGTCCCGCCCATAGGCCGCGAGCGTGTCCGCGTCGCGCCGCAGTTGCCCCTCCACGAGGATGCTCGCGAGGGCTTCACACACCCGCTCCACCCGCTCCGGCTCCACGCGGTCCGTCCGCGCGGAAGGGCCACTCATCGCCGCGTCCCCAGGCGTGCCCACAGTTCGCGGCGGAGCGAGCCATCCCGCCGCAGCTCGCCCTCATAGGCCTCCGCGTGGGTGATGGCGTCGTGCTGTCTGGCGCCTCGCATGCGCAAGCACGACTGCTCCGCTTCGATGATGCACGCGGTGGCGGGACTGCCGAGCACGCGGGCCAGGGAGCTGGCCACCTGACGCGCCAGGTCCTCCTGGAGGATGAGCCGGTGCGCGAAGCAGTCCACCAGCGAGGACAGCCTGCCGAAGCCCGCCATCCGCTTGCCCGGCACATACGCGACATGCGCGAGCCCCGTCACCGGCAGCAGGTGGTGCGGGCACATGGAGACGAAGCGCAGGTGAGTGACGACCACCAGCTCTCGCGATGAGCCCTTCGGCGTGGGGAACGTCTTGCCCAGCACCTCCTCGGGCGTCTTCGCGTAGCCATCCAGGAACTCACGGCTCCAGGCGTCGGCCACGCGCTGCGGGGTGTCCACCAGGTTCGCGTCGTCCAACGGCAGCCCGGCGGCGTGCAGGAAGGCCTCCACCGCGCGAGCCATGGCGGCGGGGTCCGGCACGCTTGTGGCGGGCGGCGGGACGGGGGCGTTGCGGGTGCGAGCTTTGGACGAAGTCACGGGGGCAAGGACTCCTACAGGGGCGGGCGTTCAGCGGGAGGGACGCTATCCGATGCCGCGACGAGGATCTCCTCACCTCGCACCCGAACCTCGTAGATGCGAACGCTCGCGTCGGGACGCCAGGGGCAGCGCCCCGTCCGCACATCGAAGGGCCAGGCGTGCAAGGGACAATGGAGCAGGTGCCCGTCCAGCTCCCCCTCGTGCAGCGAGCCGCCTCGGTGAGGACAGGTGTCGCTCAAGGCATGGAGCCGCCCGTCCACCCGGACGAGCGCCACCCGGGTGTCTCCCACCTGGACCACGGCGCGACCGCGTGCGTCCAACGCGGCGAGCCGAGCCACCGGAATGAATCGTCCGTCCGGCTGTCCTTCATCCATACAGGTGTCTCCAACCGCCCGGGCACCGAGGACCATCCCGGTGAATGCGGTGACAGAGGTGTCCGTCCCACCGCCGTGCTAGCCTGCCTTGACTCTCCCAGGTGCCGTCAGTAGAGCACCTGAACCGTCCTCTCTTCCGATGATCCAGCGCGCACATACCTTCGTCCGTGGCATCGCGACGCTGCTCGTCGCGCTGTGGGCGTTGCAGCCGCTGGGGGCCCTGCTCCACGTCCGGGAGGCGCACGCCCACCGCTTCTGCCCCGAGCATCAGACGTTCGAGGAGACGGCCCGGGGCACCGGCTCCATCCAGGCACGGCTTGCGCCCGAGAAGCTGGCGCAGCTGTCCGCCCTCCCCTCGTCGAACCTCGACGCGACACGGCTGACCCATGAGGCGTGCCCGCTGCTGACGTCGAGCACGCGGGACGAGCTGTTCTTCACCTCGCCGTCGTCGTGGACGCTGCCCCGGCTCGCGGTCAGCCGTCCCTCCACCGCGCCTCCGCGCGTCGCCCCTCCGCTCTCCGTCCTCGACACCGCGCCCAAGTCCTCGCCACCCGCGCACGCCTGAGTCGCGTCCAGCAGGTGTGGTCAGGTCTCGCAGTGAGGTGCACGCGTACGCGTGCGTCCCGGTTTCGAGGAGCATTCCCGGTGTCATCCGTCTTCGTTCGTCTGCACGGCGCCTTCATCGCCGTGTCCATCGCAGCCCTGTTCTCCGCGGCGTCCGCCTCGGCGCAGGAATCCTCTCCTCCCCTTCCTCCCGATGCGGGAGTCCCCGAGTCGGAAGTCGGCGCCGACGCGGGTCCACCCGAAGAAGTCCCCGCGGGCCTCACGCCCGAGGAGATGGCCGAAATCGAGAAGGCCTTCGGTGGCGACACCCAGCAGGGGGTTCCCGCCGGCACGTCCTCCGCGCCGGACTCCACGCCCGGAGGCGGCCTGCCGCTGTCGATTCCAGGAGGGACCAGCGGCACCAACTTCCTGGACATGAGCTTCATCCTGGATATCGCCGCCGCGGCCTTCACGTCCAAGGAGCCGCTCCAGGGCGGTGCGCACGACCCCACGCGCAACGGCTTCAACCTCCAGCAGTTGGAGCTGTCCATCGGCTCGGTGGTGGACCCGTACTTCCGCTTCGACGCGAACATCGTCTACAGCCAGTTCGGCGTCGAAATCGAGGAGGCCTACGGCACCACGCTGGCCCTCCCTGGCAGCCTCCAGGCGCGCGCGGGCCAGTTCCTCACGCGCTTCGGTCGGCTGAATGCCACGCACCCGCACGCGTGGGACTTCGTGGATCAACCCTTCGCCATGAGCCGCGTCTTCGGCGCGGAGGGCAACCGTGGCCTGGGCGTGGAGTTGTCCTGGCTGACGCCGCTGCCCTGGTACGTGGAGCTGACCGGAAGCCTCACCGATGCCACGGGAGAAGCCACCGCGCGCAGCTTCCTGGGCGCGTCGAATGACCGCGTCCTCTCACCGCTGGACCTCCAGGCCACGGGCATCCTCAAGCAGTTCTTCCCCCTGTCGGATGACCTGTCCTTGATGTGGGGACTGTCCGCCGCCACCGGCCCCAATCCCACCGGCTATCGCAACCGCACGGATGTCTTCGGCACCGACGTGTACCTGCGCTACCGGCCCATCACCGAGGCCAGCAACACGCTCGTCACCCTCCAGGTGGAGGCCCTGTACCGGCGACGGCAGGTGCCCGACGACGTGCTGACAGACATCAACACCTATGCCCAGCTCGCGTGGCGCTTCTCCCAGCGCTGGGCCGCCGCCGCGCGCTACGAACTGGGCACGCCGGCGAAGGGCGAAGGCGGCGAGGTGGCGTTGGATCCGCTGGACCCGGAGTGGACCAAGAACCGGGACCGGATCTCCGCCAACCTCACCTTCTGGCCCACCGAGTTCTCCCGCCTGCGCGTGCAGGCCGCGAGAGACCGGGCCCGTTGGCGCGATGAGGCGGACTACTCCGTCTTCCTCGCGCTCGAACTGGTGACGGGCGCCCACGGCGCCCATGCGTTCTGAACCTCTTTCACGGGAGCCCTGCCCCATGCGCCACTTTCGTTTCGTCGCGGCCCTGTGCGCCGCCCTCTGCCTCTTCGCCGCCGCACCCGCGCGCGCGGCCGTCAATGTCGTCACCACCCTTCCGGACCTCGCCGCCATCACCAAGGCGGTGGGCGGAGACCTGGTCCAGGTGCAGTCCATGGCGCTGGGAAGCCAGGACCCGCACCGCGTGGACGCGAAGCCCAGCCTCGCGCTCGCGCTGAGGAACGCGGACCTGCTCATCAGCGTGGGCCTGGATTTGGAGATCGGCTGGCTGCCGAACCTCCAGACGGGCTCGCGCAACCCGCGCATCCAGGTGGGAAACCCCGGCTTCCTCAATGCCTCGCAGTTCGTCCGCCTGCTGGAGGTCCCCGCCACCAAGGTGGACCGCAGCGAGGGCGACGTGCACCCCGGCGGCAACCCCCACTACCTCTATGACCCGCGACAGGGCGCGGCGGTGGCTCGCGGCATCGCCGAGCGACTGGCGCAGCTCGACGCGAAGAACGCGGCGACCTACCGCGCCAACGCGGCGAAGCTGACCGCCGAGCTGGATGCCGCGCGCGTCGGCTGGGAGAAGCGGCTGGCCGGCCTGCGCGGCGCGCCCATCATCGCGTTCCACCGGACGACGGCGTATCTCGCGGACTGGCTGGGCTTCGAGCCCATCGCGTTCCTCGAGCCCAAGCCGGGAATCCCACCCAATCCGTCCCACGTGGCCGGAGTCCTCGTGCTCGCCCGGCAGCGCAAGGCCCGCATGGTGCTCATCGAGAGCTACTACAACGACCGGGAGGCGAAGATGCTCGCGGGCATGATTCCGGCGCCGCTCGTCATCCTCCATGGCGGCACGGACTTCCGCTCGGGTGAGACGTACGTCCAGCACATCAACGAGCTGGTCGGCAGCCTGGAGAAGGGGCTCGCCGGCGGAAAGGGCGGCTGAGTCATGCGGACCCGACTGCTGCTCCCCTTCTTGCTGCTGTCCGGCTGCGCGCTGGACTCGGGTGAGGGCTTCGCGGTGCTGGAGCCCACCGTCACCGCCAGCTACGTGCCCGTGGCCTCGCGCGACGCGGGCAATGGCTTCCAGCGCCTCGCGTCGGACTATCAGGTGAGCCTGGGCTCGGCCGCGCTGGGCATCTCCCACGTGGAGCTGGTGGGTGGCGCGGGAGGCGGAGGGCCGACGACGTTCGACCCCGCCAATCCGCCACCGGGTTACAGCCTGTGCCACAACGGCCACTGTCACAGCGACGGTGGCGCGCTCGTGGACTACGAGGACATCGAAGCCGAGCTGGGCGGAGGTGGCTCCTCCTCCACGCTCGTCGCCGCGCTGCACGTGGACGGCGAGTTCAACTTGCTGACCCCGGAGACCACGCCGGTGGAGTGCGAGCCGGACTGCGAGCTGTCTCGCACCGCCATCTCCCGAGGCGTCTGGGAAGTGACGTCGGTGACGCTGACGGGCGTCGTGCGGGACTCGCGCGCCACGCCACGACTCGCGGAGACACCGTTCCGCATGACGGTGGTGTCCGAGGGTGGCGCGGAGGGCGAGGAGGCCACGCCGCTCTTCACGTTGGCGGGCGAGGTGGACGTGCCATCGGACCGCGAGCACAAGCCCCGCGTGAAGCTGGCGCTGACGCTCGAGGTTCCCCCCACCGTATTCGACGGCCTGGACTGGGCCGCGTTGACGCCCGGCGCGGATGGCGTGCTGGACCTGGGAACCGTCTCCAACGAGGCGGCGCGCAAGGCCCTGTTCGAGGAGCTCACGGCATTGAAGCCCCAAGCGGAGGTGCGACGTGAAGACCGATGAACCCGTGAGCCCGGACGCCGCGAGCCACGCCGTACCGCCGACCTTCACCTTCGGCGAGCCGCTGCTCACCTGCACGGAGCTGGTCATCGGCTACAACGACAAGGCCATGTTGCCGCCCATCAACATGGTCATCCGCCGTGGCCAGTTCGTCGCCGTCGTGGGCCGCAACGGCTCCGGCAAGAGCACGTGGTTCAAGACGCTGCTCGGGATGATCGACCCCGTGTCGGGCACCATCGCCCGAGGCCATCCGGAGATGCGCAGCGCCTATGTGCCGCAGACGTCCGGCATCGACTCGCTGCTGCCGCTGCGGGCGCGGGAGCTGACCGCCTGGGGCCGGCTGCGCAACTGGAGCTTCCTGTGGCCGTTCGCTCGCAAGGCGGACCGCGACGCGGTGGAGGTGGCCCTGGAGACCGCCGGGGCCAAGGCCATCGCGAACAGGCCCTACCGCGAGCTGTCCGAGGGCCAGAAGCAGCGCACGCTCCTGGCCCGGCTCATCGCCACCGAGGCGGACATGGTGCTGCTCGACGAGCCCACCGCCGCCATGGACGCGGTGGCGGAGCGCGAGACGATGCAGCGGCTGTGCTTGCTCGCGCGCCAACGAGGACTGGGCGTGGTGGTGGTGTGCCACGACCTGGAGGTCGCCGCCGAGCACGCGGACGTGTTGCTCTTCGTGGACCGGGAGACGTCCGCCTTCGTCGTGGGCGACGCGCGCACCGTGTTCTGTCACCCCGCCTTCCGTCGCCAGTACGGCGACGAGTACTGCCACCGCGCCCCCGAGGGACCCCACCGTGGATCCGATGCTCGCTGAACCATCCCAGTGGCAGCAGTTCATCGAGGGGTTCGAGCTATTTCGAGACCCGTTGCTGTGCGCCCTCCTGGCCGGCGGCGTGCTCGGCTTCCTGAGCGTCTACGTGGTGCTGCGGCGCATGGTGTTCGTCAGCGCCGCGGTGGCCCAGTCCGCGGGCCTGGGCGTGGCGCTGGCCTTCTACATGGGCATCCACCTGGGCTTCGAGGTGGAGCCCGTCATCGGCGCCACCGCGCTCGCGCTCCTGGCGACGATGCTGCTGATGATGGACCCCACCCGGCTGCGGCTGACTCGGGAGAGCCTGCTGGGCCTCGCCTATGCCCTGTCAGGTGGCGCGGCCGTGCTGGTGGGCGACCGCATCGCCCAGGAGTCCCACGACATCCAGGGCATCCTCTTCGGCACCGCCGTGCTGGTGACACCCGAGCAACTTCGCACCGTGGCCATCGCCAGCATCCTGGTCATGGTCATCCACCTGTGGTGGTACCGGGGCATCACCTTCGCGAGCTTCGACCGCATCGGCGCGCTGGTGCAGGGCCTGCCCGTCCGACTGTTGGATGGCGTGCTGATGGTGTCCATCGGCGTCATGGTGGGCGTGTGCGCCCGGGCGCTCGGCGCGCTGCCGGTGTTCGCCTTCTCCACGCTGTCCGCCATCGCCGCGCTGATGTTGGACTTGCGACTGCCGTGGACCTTCTTCGTGGCCACGCTCGCGGGCATCGTCTCCGGCGTGGGCGGCTACATGTTCGCCTACTTCTTCGACTTCCCGGTGGGTGGCTCGCAGACCGTGGTCGCCGCGATGCTGGTGGGCCTGGCCATGGGTGCGCGCGCACTCATCCAACTCGCGCGGCGCGCACGGTGAACGAGGTTCCCACCCGGCTCGATATGGGTCCGGTGACATCGCGTTACCGGAAGCAGCCTCGATAGCGACGAGGCGCTTCCGGAGGGGATCGCGACATGAGCTTCCGTGCCTTGGCGATGTGCTGGCTGTTCTGGGCCACCTGCGTGGGCTGCGCGCATGGGCCCCGCACCGTGGAGTCCGAGACGCCGAAGTTCGAGCACGTCTTCCAGAAGCCCCTGGAAGAAGCACTGGCCGTCACCCGGCAGCTGTTCACCTCTCGAGGATACGCCATCGAGGAGACGACGGATCCGACCCAGTTCCTCACGAAGTGGAAGACCCACGACAGGGGCGACACGGGGAACGACCGCTACGTGCGCTTCGTGGTGACGGGCATCTCCGTGGGCCCACGGCAATCCGTCGTCCGCATCTTCCGGATGACCTTCAACGCGATGGGCAACGACGTCAACCAGGTCGATAACTGGTGGAGAATCGAATACATCTATTATGTCCTCCACGACGTGAGCCCCTTCAACGACCAGGGGCCACCGCTCCGAATGGCGCGCGGCGAACGCATCGAGTTGCGCACGCTGACGAACGGCACGCGCGACCTGGACCTCGAGCGGGAGTTGACGCTGCGACTGGAGTCGACCCCCTCGTTGGAGGTGGTGAGCGGCAACGTGCGAGAGGAGCCGCGCCCCAAGGCCGTGCGCGACTCGGACTTCTACCTCACGCGGTGGAAAGACGAGGCGTCCGAAGCAGGCCCCTGCGGCGAAGCCATGCGCGGGCTCCCGGAAGTACTGGACCTTGGACTGACGCTGCTGGTGGGCGAACAACTCGGCTCGCGTGAAGCTCCCGCGGTGGTGGGCGAGTTGGTGTGCCAGGTCGCCGAGGCGGGGCTACCCGTGGCACTGGGGTTGTCCATTCCCCGCACCGAGCAGGAACGGGTGGACCGCTACCTCGCGAGCGCGGGCGCTCCTTCCGACCAGGATGCGCTCCTGGAAGGGCGCTTCTGGCAACGGCCCTACCAGGATGGCCGCAGCAGCCGCGCCATCATGGACCTCATCGACCGTGTCCGCGCCATGCGCATGGCCGGGCTGAGCGTGACGCTCCTGGCGTATGACACCGACCTGGCTGGCGGAAGCAAACGCGATGGTCTGCAGGCCGCTTTCTGGAACCAGCGCCGCGAGGCACAACGGGCCGAAGTCCAGGTCATCCTCGCCGGCAACACGCATACGCGCACCATCGCCGGCACTCCCTGGGACCAGGACTTCACGCCCATGGCGCATCTCTTGAAGTCCCGACACCTCGTCGTGCTGGAGATGAGCTACGCCCAGGGAACGCGCTGGGGCTGCGACCTGGATCGCGAGGGGAAGCTCCAGTGCGGGCTCATCGGCTCGACGCCCTCGGGCAAGGTGGCGGCACTCCCCGGATTGTCGCCGTCCATCACGTCCTTCGACACGCCGACGCCCGAGGGCACCCACGGCATGCTCTACGTCGGAGCGCTGTCGCCTTCCCTCCCCGCCATCTCCAAGCAGCAGGAGGCGCCTCTGCCCGTTCGCCCGCCGCTGCCGCCACGCCGGGATGGAGAAAAACCTCCCATGTTCTAGGCGTCAGCGGACCGCGGCGGAGACCTTCTTGAACTCGGGCGTGCCTGCGCGCCCGAGCAAATCGAACAGCGCGGCCTCCACCGTGGCCACCGTCGCCCCCGCATCGCGGCACAGGTCCAACCCCACCCGCCGGTCCTCCGTCGAACGCGACATCACCGCGTCCGCCAGCAAAACCGGCGTGTAGCCCCGCTCCGCCAGGTCGCGCACCGTCTGGAAGACACAGATGTGCGTCTCCATGCCGGCCAGCAACACCTGCTTGCGAGTCCCCAGCAGCGCGAGCACGTCCGGCACGGCGGCGCTGAACTCCAGCTTCTCCACCGCCTTGAAGCTCCCCAGCTTCAGCCGCAGCAGCGAGTGCGTGGGCCCCAGGCCCTGGGGATACTGCTCGGTGATGATGACGGGGAGGCCGAGCGCCCGGGCGCCTTCGACGGCGGCGCTGGTGCGCGCGAGCATCCTGTCCAACGCGTCGCGGTCCATGGCCGCGCACAGGCGCTCCTGGATGTCCACGACGAGCAACGCGGCCTGGTCCTGCGTGAGACGGAAGGTGGGCATGCCCCCTCTCCTCGCGCGAACGACTCCGGCCCGTCAAGCGGTGGGCGCATCGGACGCCCCAGGCCCGACGCTTCCGCTCAGTGGACTTCGGGCGGGCAACACTCGCGGCACAGGGCCCGGTTGCGCCCGTGTGCCACCGCCATCAACAGCCCGCCCCCCAGATTGAGCCCCAGCTCCCAGCCCTCGCCCTCCGGCACCAGGAACGCCCCCGATGCCAGCATCGTCAGTCCGCTGACGGCGAGCACCGGCACCACCCGGCGACGGTGCAGTCTCCATCCCGGAATGAAGGCCGCGAGCGCTCCCATCAGGGCCAGCGCCAGCAACCCCTGATGCGTCTGTTCCCCGCTCAGCCACCGCGCCGCCGCGGCGGGCAGGAGCCCAAGCACGGCGGGAAGCACCACGCAGTGGACGACACACAGCGCGGAGAGCAACTGCCCCACCCCATCCCAACGCGAGGGCGCGGCGAGACTTCGTTCCAAAGAACTCAACAGGACACCTTCTCCAGGGGACGGAAGCCAGGAGTCACCGGGAGCGGCGCCTCGGACGTGTGGACCAGGCGCAGAACGCGGCCCCGTCCGTCGATGTACGTCCTCGCGCGCCGCAGCTCCGGCAGGTGCGAGTCCGCGTCACGCCATCGGTCGAGGAACGCGTTGAAGTCCTGCACCGCCAGCACGCGCTCTCCCAGCGCCGCGCGCGCTTCGGCCAGCAGCAGCCGGAAGTGGCCACAACCAGGGCGCTCCTCGACGAGGGCCCGGGCCAGCTCCAACGCCTTCTCCTCGCGCTCACCCCGCATGCGGGCACGAGCCAGCGTCTCCCGCGCGGGCCGGGAGAACGACGCCGGGCCCGACGCGCGAAGCCGGCGCTCCATGCGCCACGCCCGAATCAACGTGGCCTCCGCGCGACCGCCATCTCCACGACGCGACTCCAGCGCGCCGCGCAACTCGCTCTCCGCGACCTCCAGCACCCGGGAGACATCGCGCGGGCACAGGGCGCGGTTCTCGGAGCGACGCACCTCGGACAACACGGGCTGCAGCAGCTCGAGCGATGCGCACGCGCGCTCCGCGTCCGGCAGTCGCCCCGCGTCCAGCGCGTTGATGCCCCGCGTGTACAACCGGACCCCGTCGCGCAGCGCCTGCTCGGCGACGGTCAGCTCGCCGGCGAGCTCCAGCGACACGTCCGCCGCCGCACGGCAGAACCCGAAGCGCAGGTGCGTGGACACCAGCGTGGTCGCCGCGAAGAGCACGGCCTGGGCCTCGCCGCCCGCGGACTCCACGCGCTGACGCAGCCGCCGCGCCCACGTCTGCGCGTCGCTGTACTGCCCCGCCTCCGCGCAGCCCTGGCTCAAGAGCCGCATGGCCAGCTCCGCGCAGGGCGCGAAGACGGTGGGCAGCGACGCGGCCGCGAGGTACGCGTCGTCCGCTTCCACCGCGGCCTCCAGCACACGGTAGGCCGCATCCGTCTCGCCCAGCCGGCCCAGCAGACGCCCCGACACCAGCAGCGCGAAGCTGGCTCCAGGCGCGAGCTTCGGGAGCCGCAGCGCGCTCTCCCTCGCCGCCTCGGGCCGGAGGCTCGGGAGCATGGTGCACACCCACGCGAAGTGGACACCCGCGTGGTCCGGATGCGTGCGCAACAACTCCCTCAGCAGCGCCTGCGCGTAGGGCTGTCCCTGTCCGGGGCGACCGTCCGGCTCGTACCCGTCCGCGAGGAAACCGGCCAGCAACAGCCTTGCCTCCGCGTCCTCGGGGTAGCGGTCGACCAGCCCCTCCATCTCCCTCACGAAGGCATGGCGCCCGTTGGAAGGCCCCTTCTCCGCGAGCAGGCTGGCCGCGACGATGTAGCGCTGCTCCACGTCGGGCAGGCCCTCGCTCAGCGCGAGCGCGCGCGTCATCGCCTCCGCCCGAGCCTTGGCGAAGCGCGCTCCAGGCCCTCGCGTCAGCGCCAGGCCCCACCACGCCATGGCCAGCTCCGGGTCCAACCGGGCAGCCTCCGCGAAGGAGCGACGCGCCTCCGGCCCCCAGCCCAGATGCAGCAGGCTCAAGCCCTGGTCGAACCAGGCCTGGGCCTGCGGCACCCGCGTGCTCACCTTCAGGTGAGATGTACCCAGCCCCTCACGGAGCAAGGGACGAGGAAGCGCCTCGTCCTCGACGTCCTCCCATGCGGCCTGGACGTAGACGGATGGCTCATCGTTGCGCAGCAGTCGCGACAGCATGATGTCCTCCCAGTGCCTCGGAACCCGAGGCGCCACAGCCGTTGAAACCCAAATCCAGAGAGCGGATGCGCGTGCCGAGCCGCCACCACGCGGCGGCCAGCGTCTCCGGTGGAACAGGAGGCGCCTTGCGCCGAGCCGCCACGCAGGCGCGCCTCCACTCGAGCCCTACTTCCCGGACCACCCAGTCCTCGTGCCCGGCGAACCACTCGGCGAGCCCCGTCAGGCTCCGACGGACCTCGCGCCGCTCCTCCACACTGGCGGGAGCCCGCCACGTGCCCAGCTCACAGGCCCGATACGCGGGGCCCTCCGGAGCACGCTCCAACCAGCGAGGGGTGAAGCCGTCTCGTGGGACGAAGACGGCCTGACCGCACTCGCACAACGCGCCGAAGCCCCACAGCGACAGCCGACCTCCGTCCGGCAACGCGACGCAGTACGCGCTTTGACCTTCCACCCCCTCGGGCCGCGCGTGGCGGACCAGGCCGCGACGCATGAGGAGGTTGCCCTCCGGGCAGCGCACGTCCTGCCCGAGGCACCACATGGAGACGTCGAACAAACGGTCCGCGTCCCGGAGGACGTCTCGAGGAAGAATCGGTGGGGCTTCGGCGAATGACACGTGGGCCTCCCGACTCAGCTCGCGGACTTCTTCGCGGGGCCGGCGCGAACGGCCGCGTCACCGAACAGCGCCTTGGGGTCCACCGCGCCACTCCCCTTCTTGGTGAGCACCGCGTTGACGGCCCGCACCAGCTTGCCGCGCACGCGACGCGGCAGCGGCAGGTCCGCGAGCGCCGCCTGGAGCTGCTGCTCGCTCACGCCCCTGCCACTCTTCGGCTTGGCCAGTGACAGCTCCGCGTAGCTCTTGCCCTGCGTGTCCTTGTCGCGCCGCTTGTCGGAGCGCTTGCGCTTCAAGGCGCGGTCGGTGTCGGCCTGGGCCTCCAACTGGCGCGACAGGCGCAGCAGCGTGTCGGAGGCAATCTGCTTCTCGGTCAGGAACTGCTGAAAGGCTCCCATGTTCTTCGTCTCCAGGAGGGGCCGGCGCCAGGGCCGACCCCGGATTCGGGGTGAAGCGCCGGGGCAACGCGCCCCGGGCTCGCGGCTAGTGCTCGTGGCCCTCGTGCGACGCCTCCTCGATGACGAGGTTGACGGACGCCGCCGACGTGGGACCGAAGGTGAGGGTGTGCGTGCCGACCGTCAGCGGGACGATGTGCCGCCCCTTGATTTCGGTGCAGGTCTCGGAGCTCTTGGTGCTCTCCTCGATCTCCACCGCCGCGCCGCTGCTGTCGGTGATGGACACGGGGACGTCCGCGCTGGTGAAGAAGACGTAGTCCGTGGCCTCCGACGCGGCGAACGACACCGAGCCAGAGCGGCCGCCCGTGCCGTCCACCAGCGTGATGTCGTAGCGGCGGTGGTTGTTGGCCACCGTCGGAGGCGTGCCCGTGAGGGTGGCGAGGACGGCGACGGCCGGGCCCTCGCGCAGGTGCTCGCACCCCTCGACGTCGACATTCTCCTCGGGCGCCTCGTCATCATCGCCGCAGGCGGCGGACAGGAGCGCGGTGGACATCAGGAGGGCGGCCAGAAGCTTCTTGTTCATGTGTGTAGCTCCACGTGGATGGACATCAGGTCCCCAGCCACCAACGCCGCCACGAACCCCGCCCAGGGAGGCGGAGCCAGAACGGACACCGGGGGCGGGGTGGGAATCGCGCGGAACGCGCGCGACACGGAGGGCGAGAGCGTGCACGCAGGGGAAACGAGCCATCCGGCGGCGCGTCGCGCGGTGGCTGGCGCACGGCTCCATTTTCGCGGAACCGGACGTCAGTCAGAGGCCACGGACCGCGGCCTCCTCACGGCATGACTGTGCCGGGAGCGACGGACGCGTACCCTGGGTGGTGTCTCAGGCGCGAGGCGGAGAGGCCTTGGGGGCCAGGTGCAACCGGGCGACAGGCTCCGCTTGGAAGCGGAACACCGCCAGCGCCGGCGAGGAACGGGTGGGCACGCGCGCAAGGACAGACGTGCCCTCCACCGGAGGCGGGGCCTCTCGGCGGATCAACATGTGAAGACAATGCGCCTCGGCGCCATGACTCGCGGGCGCATCCTCACGGGACGCCAGCCGCACGTCGTCGAAGGACTCCTCCACGACGGGCGCCAGGTGCGAGCCACCCTCCTCCACGTGGACCACCTCTCCGTGCTCCAAGCACGTCGCGTGCTGGACCAGGGCGAAGTGCAGCACGTTCCCCATGTACGCCAGCGCACACACGGCCACGAGCGGCAGCGCCAGCAGGCGAGACCGGGCGAGACACGAAGACGTTGGAGGGAGGGAGCGGCTCACGGGGGAGGGATTTCCAGCGGTAAACGCAATGCGGTTGTAAGCCAGACGGAGCGCGCGTGCAAGTCACATGGAATGACACACATGCCAGCGCACGCGGCGCGGTGGGACGATGTCAGGCCATGGGCGGACCAGGTGAGCGCACGCCTCCGGCCGGCACGACGCACCCCAGGCGGACACACACGGCAGGTGTGATGGACGAGGCCTCGGGCGGCCAAGACCTCGAGGAGGCGTGCCCTGGGGCGGGACGTGGGGATTCGCGCGGATGGACGGTGGGGGCCGCCGGGAATAGGTTCACCGGCTCCCGGGCGAGTCCCGGGCAAGCCGAGGGACAGAAAGACCCGTGCAAGAGCTCATCGACGTGCTGCGACACCAGGCACGCCACTTCGCGCCCGAGCTGTCACAGCTCGCCTACAAGCGGGGGTTGGCGGTGACGCAGTTGGATGGCACCACCCGGCCCATCCCCATCACCGCCACGCCCGTCATCCTGGATGCCGCGGAGATCCGCCGCCGCGCGGAGCTGTCCGCGCGCCTGTCCTCCGCCACGGTGAAGATGGCGCGCGCCACGCTCGACGGACCCGACGCACACGAGCTCCTGGGCGCGCTGTCCCCGCTCGAGCGCACGCTCGCGGAGCGCACCTGGCGGCAGTCCGAGCGGCTGGCCACGACGCGCGTCGACTACTTCGTGTCGGGCGGCAAGCCCTGGGCGCTGGAAGTCAACGCGACCATTCCGGCCATGCAGGGCTACTCGGACATCGCGGCCCGCTCGTTCATCGAGGTGGTGGCCCGGCACTTCCGCTACCCGGAGAAGGCGCTGGCCTCGCTGCTGGCCCTCAACGGCAGCAACGCACTGGCGCTGTACCGCGCGCTCCTGGATGGCTACGCCGCCGAGCGGCCCGGAAAGTTCCCCGACACGGTGGCCCTGCTGTGCCGCCGCAACGACGCGCAGATCTCCGAGCTGCGCTGGCTGTGCGAGCGCTTCCGTGAAATGGGCGCCGACGCGGACGTGGTCCATCCGGACGAGGTCTCCGGCGACGACGCCTTCGAGGTGCGCGGCAAGAAGTACGACCTCGTCTACCGCCACCTCTTCGTGCGGCGGCTGGAGCAGTCGCCGTCTCCGTGGGTGGAGGACTTCCTCTCCACCGTGCCCGGCAAGAAGGCCGTGTTCCTCAACCCACCCGCGTCGCAGGTGGAGGCGAAGTCGACGTTCGCCCGGCTCTCACAGGCGCTCGCGGAGCCCGCGCTCGCCCAGGCCGCCGGCCTCACCGACGACGAGCTGGAGGCGGTGCGGACCTCCGTGCCGTGGACGCGGGTCTTCCGCGCTGGGCCCGCCACGGGTCCGGATGGTGGGCGACTGGACGACCTGGTCGCCGAAGTCGCGCGGACGCCCGCCCGCTTCGTGCTCAAGCGGGCCTGGGACTACGGCGGCAAGGCGGTATTCCTCGGTCGCTCGGAGGGCACGGTGCCCTACTCGGAGCGGGTGACGGCCGCGTATGGCGAGCTGCTCGCCTGGCCGGAGCTGTGTGCTCGCGCCGCGTCGGACACGACGGGTGGTGGCTTCGTGGTGCAGCAGATTGTCGACTCGCCTCCGGAGGACCACCTGCTCTGCGAGCCGAACGGGACGGTGCTTCCCACCTCGTTCTTCGTCGACTACTCGGCATATGCCTCCGTGGGGCTGGCGAAGCAGCCTGCCTGGGGGGGCGTGTGCCGGGGCTCCATGGCGGAAATCGTGAATATCGTGGGCGGCGGCGGCGTGTTGCCCCTCATCACCACCGAGGTCGCCTCGAAGCTTTTGCTCGCGTGGAAGGCGATTTAAGGGAAGGTTCCAACGGGGTCCGGGCACGCCCCGGACGAAGACGCTATAAGCAGTGCCGCCGCCGGGCGGGAGCTCCGGCGCGAAAGGATACGATTCATGGCCTGGGAAACTTCCGGATGGCAGACGGCCGAGAGCGACTCGGCCCACTCCGTGCTGGTGCAGGAGTCGAAGCGCGCGTTCATGACGCGTGTACATGGGTGGATGTTCGCGGGGCTGCTCGTCACGGGCGTGATGGCCCTGCTGACGCTGAGCAACGAGACGCTCTTGCGCACGGTCATCGACTGGCGCCTGGGCTTCATGATCGCTCAGGTGGGCGCGGTGCTCGCGCTGTCGTTCCTCGCGCCGCGCCTGTCCGGCCCGGTGGCCGCGACGATGTTCCTCGGCTACTCGGCGCTCACGGGGATGACGTTCGCCATCCTCTTCCTCGTCTACACGGCGGGCAGCATCGCGCAGGCGTTCTTCCTGACGGCGGGCGTCTACGGCGCCATGGCCCTCTACGGCACCATCACCAAGAAGGACCTGAGCGCGTGGGGCACCTTCCTCTTCATGGGCCTCATCGGCGTGGTGCTGGCGAGCGTCGTCAACATCTTCATGCGCAGTGACATGATGTCCTTCGTCGTCGCCTGCGCCTCCGTCCTCGTCTTCGCGGGCCTGACGGCGTACGACACGCAGAAGCTGCGGGAGATGCACGCCAACAGCGGCTACAGCAGCGCCGCCACGGTGAGCATCGTCGGCGCGCTGACGCTGTACCTGGACTTCATCAACCTGTTCCTCGCCATCCTCCGGCTGATGGGTCGCCGCCGGTAGTCGGCCAGTCGACAGTTCCAGCCGAACGCCGGGCAAGCGGCGGCGCGTTCCCTCTGCGGACCGCGTCGCCGCTTTTTCGTTTTCAAAGCGTTGACCCGATTTCCGGCCTTCCTTCCTCCATCCATCCGCACCGGAGGAAACCCACAATGTTCAGGCCCCTCGCGTCATCACTCGTCGTGCTGTCCCTGCTGTCCGCCAGTCTGGCGTCAGCGCACGGCTCCATGGAGGTCCCCCTCAGCCGCGTCTACAGCTGCTTCAAGGAGGGTCCCGAGTCGCCCAAGTCCGCGGCGTGCAAGGCCGCCATCCAATCCGGAGGCACGCAGGCGCTCTATGATTGGAACGGCGTGCGGCAGGGCGCGGCCAACGGCCGGCACCGTGAGCTCATCGCCGACGGCAAGCTGTGCAGCGCCGCCAACGAGAGCCACAAGGGCCTGGACCTGGCGCGCACGGACTGGCCCGCGCCCCTCATCGCCCCCGACGCCAGCAACCGCTTCGAGTTCATCTTCCACGCGACGGCGCTGCACGCGACGGCCTACTTCCACCTGTACGTCACGAAGGAGGGCTACAACCCGGCGCTGCCGCTGAAGTGGAGCGACCTGGACGCCACCCCCTTCTGCACGCTGACGGGGAACGCGCTGCAGTCGAACAACCGCTACCGCTTCACGTGTCCCTTCCCCCAGGGCCGCACGGGGCAGCACGTCATCTATGCCATCTGGCAGCGCGCTGACAGCCCGGAGGCCTTCTACTCGTGCAGCGACGTGAAGTTCAGCAACACGCCGCCGCCGCCCACGTCATGGAAGGAGCTGGGCGCGGTGCAGGCCCGCGAGGACCTGCCGGCCCGGAGCAAGGTGACGCTGCGCCTGTTCAACAGTGGCGGGAGTGACGCGGAGACGCACCCGCTCCAGCTCGACTCGGCCACGCCCGCGGCCACGTGGATGTACCTGCTGGCCCAGCGGGTGAACGCCAGCTCCAGCCGCGTGCAGGTGGGTGAGCTGCAGTCGACCGGCGTCGTCAACCCCGTCAACAGCGCCACCGGCAACCGCGTCTACTCGCGCGAGGCGAGCGACAGCTTCCAGTTGGACATCGAGAAGCCCTCGGGCGGCGGCGGTGGAGACCCGGCGGAGTACACGTATCCCAATGGCATCTCCAACTACGTGGCGGGAACGCTCGTCCAGGGGACGAACGGGAGCGTCTACCGCTGCAAGCCCTTCCCCTACTCGGGCTGGTGCCAGGGCTCGGCGCCGTACTACGCGCCGGGCACGGGCAGCCACTGGGGCGACGCGTGGGAGTTCGTGCGCTGAAGCGGAGCAGGTCCGCAATCACGTCGCCCTGAGCCAGCTTCGCGACACCCGAGGGCGGGGAGCCGACAGTCGTCAGCTCTCCGCCTTCTCCTTTCGCGCGAAGGGCATCACCAGCCGCGCCACCGGGCGGCCATTCATGAGGTGCTCCTCGACGATTTCGGGCACGTCCTCCACCTTCACTCCGCCGTACCAGGTGCCCTCCGGGTAGACGACCACGGAGACGCCGAAGGAGCAGGTGTCGAGGCACCCGGCCGCGTTGGCGCGCATCCGCCCCTTCACCCCGCGCTTGTCCAGCTCCGCCTTGAAGGCCGCGCGCACCTCCTCCGCGCCCTTGGAGGCGCAGCATCCCTTCGGATTCCCATCCGGGCGGCGGTTGGTGCAGACAAAGACGTGGCTCTGGAACGGAGGAGGCATGAGCGCCTCCTAACGCGCCGGTCCGCCGAAATCGACCCCCACCTGTCCGCCGGACAACGCACCGAACAGGCGGCCAGATGACGAATCGGACCTCCGCCCCTAGCGAGCTACAGGGCTGATGCACAGACTTTCAGCAAACGTCCCCCAGTGATCACGCTCGTTTGCGCCGGAGTGACGCTACATGTCTCGCCAGTTGTTATCAGTAAAGGTAGAGCCCCTATTTACATGGCGCGACGGCGGCCTTAGATCTCGCCCTCGCGGTCGCGCGTGCTACAGGCCGCTACGCCTTTCCCCCGCACCGAGGCTCGCCTGCAGAGCCCCATTTAGTAGTGTGTGCGACACTTCCCAGCACTACTAATAGGGTCAGTCCGGTTCTTGATCACTCGCGCCTAAACACGTATTGATCCGGCCGCCCGGCCAGCGGCCAGGCAATCTCCCCATCTGGAGTCCGGGGCCCCTGCCCCGCCACGAAACGCTTCGCGAGTCCACTCCGGAGTCGTCCACGCCAGTCCGTGTGACGTCCCTGGAACCTTCGGAATCTCGCGCCCTTAGCGTTTCGCAAAATTTTGCATTCCAACCCAGAGTGAATTCGGAGGGTGGCGACATGGAGAAGGAGCTGAGTGCGAAGCCCATGGTGAGCGGGAAGGAGCGGCGGGCCGGGCGCGGCAAGGTGAAGGTCGCCGCGACGGGGCTGAGCGTGGAGCGCTACTTCACGACGCCTGGGGTGGACCCGGCGGACGAGCTCGCGTGGGAGTACCGCAGCGCGAGCATCACCGGTGAGGATGGCAAGGCGGTCTTCGAGCAGAAGAACATCGAGGTCCCCCGCTCCTGGTCGATGCTGGCGACGAACGTCGTGGCGTCGAAGTATTTCCGCGGCACGCCGGGGACGGCGGAGCGCGAGACGAGCGTGCGCAAGCTGGTGGCGCGCGTGGTGGACACCCTGGCGCGCTGGGGCGTGGAGGGGGGCTACTTCTCCACCGAGGCGGCCCGCGAGACGTTCCACGCGGAGCTGACGCACCTGCTCCTGCGGCAGAAGGCGTCGTTCAACTCGCCTGTCTGGTTCAACGTGGGCGTGGAGGCGCAGCCGCAGTGCTCGGCGTGTTTCATCAACAGCGTGGATGACTCCATGGAGTCCATCCTCACGCTGGCGCGCACGGAGGGCATGCTCTTCAAGTACGGCAGCGGCACGGGCAGCAACCTGTCCAGCATCCGGGGCAGCAAGGAGCTGTTGGCCGGCGGTGGCACCGCGTCCGGTCCGGTGTCGTTCATGCGCGGCTTCGACGCCTTCGCCGGGGTCATCAAGAGCGGCGGCAAGACGCGCCGCGCGGCGAAGATGGTCATCCTCAACGCGGACCACCCGGACGTGCTCGAGTTCATCCGGTGCAAGTCCCACGAGGAGAGGAAGGCCTGGGCGCTCATCGAGGCCGGGTATGACCCGTCCTTCAACGGCGAGGCGTACTCGTCGGTGTTCTTCCAGAACTCGAACAACTCGGTGCGCGTCACCGACGACTTCATGAAGGCCGTCGTCAGCGACGGGCCGTGGCAGACGCGCGCGGTGAAGGATGGCCAGCCGCTGGAGACCCTGCGGGCGCGGGCCGTGTTCCGCGAAATCGCCGAGGCCGCGCACCTGTGCGGCGACCCGGGGATGCAGTTCGACACGACGGTGAACCACTGGCACACGTGCTCGGGCACGGCGCGCATCAACGCGTCCAACCCGTGCTCGGAGTACATGTTCCTGGACGATTCGGCGTGCAACCTGGCGTCGCTGAACCTGATGCACTTCCGCGACATCGCCGGCGACTTCGACGTGCCCGCCTTCAAGCACGCGGTGGACGTGCTCCTGCTCGCGCAGGAGATCATCGTCGGCTTCTCGCGCTACCCCACCGAGCGCATCGGCAAGAACAGCCACGACTACCGGCCGCTGGGACTGGGCTTCGCGAACCTGGGCGCGCTGCTGATGGCGTCCGGCCTGCCGTATGACTCCGACGCGGGCCGCAACTACGCGGCGGCCATCACCTCGCTGATGTGCGGCGAGGCGTACGCGATGAGCGCGCGCATGGCGGAGAAGCAGGGCCCGTTCGCCGGCTACGCGAAGAACGCGGAACCGATGCTGGGCGTCATCCGCAAGCACCGCAAGGCGGCGTACAACGTCCCCTCGCAGGGCGTGACGTCGGAGCTGCACGCGGCGCAGAAGGCGGCGTGGGACGCGGCGCTGGCGCTCGGCGAGGTGCACGGCTTCCGCAACAGCCAGGTGACGGTGCTGGCGCCCACGGGGACCATCGGCTTCATGATGGACTGCGACACCACGGGCATCGAACCCGACATCGCGCTCATCAAGTACAAGAAGCTGGTGGGCGGCGGGATGTTGAAGATCGTCAACCAGACGGTGCCGCAGGCGCTGGAGAAGCTGGGTTATCCGCAGACGCAGGCGCAGGACATCATCAGCGCCCTGGACAAGGCGGACACGATTGAAGGCGCTCCCCATCTGAAGGCCGAGCACCTGTCGGTGTTCGACTGCGCGTTCAAGCCGGCGAACGGCTCGCGCAGCATCCACTGGATGGGCCACATCCAGATGATGGAGGCCTGCCAGCCGTTCCTCTCCGGCGCCATCTCCAAGACGGTGAACATGCCGTCGGACTCCACGGTGGGGGACATCGAGAAGGCCTACATGGAGTCGTGGAAGCGCGGCCTGAAGGCGGTGGCCGTGTACCGTGACGGGTGCAAGCGCACGCAGCCGTTGAACACGTCGAAGGAGTCGGTGAAGGACACGCGCAAGGCCCCGGTGGCCGCCGCCGTCGTCGAGCCCGCGGTGAAGCCCGAGCCTCGCGCGGTGCGGCGCCGGCTGCCGGACGAGCGGCGCTCCATCACCCACAAGTTCTCCATTGGCGGCCATGAGGGTTACCTCACGGTGGGCATGTATGAGGACGGGGCGCCGGGCGAGCTGTTCATCGTCATGGCGAAGGAGGGCTCGGTGGTCAGCGGGCTGATGGACAGCTTCGCCACCAGCATCTCCCTGGCGCTCCAGTACGGCGTGCCGCTCAAGGTGATGGTCGACAAGCTGAGCCACACGCGCTTCGAGCCGAGCGGCTTCACGGGCAACCCCGCCATCCCCATCGCCAAGTCCATCACCGACTACATCTTCCGGTGGCTGGAGCTGAAGTTCCTGCCGAACGAGGACGCGGTGGAGGACGCCATCCTCGCTCCGGCGGACGCGCCGGCGACGAAGCCCGCGCTGCCCGCGCAGGTGGCCTCGCTGTCGCTCCCCGCGCAGAACACCCGCGCGACGTGGCTCAACCAGGCGGACGCCCCGCCCTGCCACACCTGCGGCGCCATCATGGTGCGCAGCGGCGCCTGCTATAAGTGCGGCAACTGCGGCGCCACCAGCGGCTGCAGCTGAGCGCGGAAGACGAACATCCGCGGTGACGAGGGCTCCGGAGCCGATGGTTCCGGGGCCCTCGCCGTCTTTCGCCGCCCGTCCGCGCGAAGCCCGCGCCCCGGTCAATGGCCGGCGGGCCCCGGTGTCGGGATGAACGCTTCGTCGGGAGTGGCGGGGGTGAGCGCGAGGCCCGTGGATGACGGACCTCGCGCGGCGCTACCGCGAAGCTCAGTCCGCGCGTGACGCGGGGAGACGGTCGTAGACCTCCGACGCCTTGGCGGACACGCGCGTCAATTCATCGAGCGTCGTGGTGGCCACGGGCTCGCCACCCGAGTCCGCGATGACGAAGGCCACGGGGCGCCCGCGAGCGCGGATGGGCATGACGAGCAGGCGCGACGACGGGCCACCGAGCGCGGAGAAGATGGCCTCGTCCTGGACGCAGGATGGCGTGTCGAAGCTGCTGGGCCCGAGCTGCCCCAGCGAGGACATCAGGAGCGAGGGCGCCTCCAGGTCCACCTTGAGCGCGGAGACCTGGGGGCTGTCGCTTCCCGGTCCCCAGGCATGCCCGACGCGCACGAGCCCGAAGCTCTCGCCCAGCAGGAAGGCCCGCTGGAAGCGTCCGGCGCAGTACGCGAGCAGCACCTTGCCGAGCACGCCCTGTGTTCCCACGTCCTCCAGGGCCGTGAGCACCTGCTCCGCCGACACCGTAGGGCCCTCGCTTCCCGTCCCCGTGGGAGCATCCGACGCGGCCAGGAGCGCGGTCAGCGCCTCCGACTGCTCGCGGGCCTGGGGCTGCCAGGGCTGCTGGATGAAGTCCCAGGCGGAGGCGAGGGGCAGTTCACTCGAGGAGGCTCCCGCCGGCGCCGCGCGAGGCACCGCGCCGTCGAGGTCCACCGCGCGGTCATCCCACGTGTTCTCCGCGACATGACCGATGGTGCCGCTGCCATCGGAGCCCTGCCACCCCACGAACTCCCAGGTCGAGGCGAGTTGCATGGGCGAGTCATCCGTGGCGGGCAGGTCATCAAGCTCGATGGGCGCGCGCCGCGTGGCAACGGGACGAAGTGCCGGCGTGGAGGGCACGGGCTCCACGGACCCGGATGGCCCAGGGATGAGGGCCCCCGAGGACTCCGCGTTCGCCGCACGGACCGCGTCCAGTGAGACGACGGTGGCCTCCGTGGACACCTGTGACTCCATGGCGATGGTGGATGACGGTCCGGCTTCTTTTGAGGCGTCGTCTCGTGCGGTGGAGCCGGACTCCGTGCCTCTGGGGTCACTGGAATGCTGGAGGTCGGGTGTCTCCAAATCACTGGCGGCGACAGAGGAAGGCTTGCTCGCGGAATCGGGGAGCACCGTGGTGAGCGATGTGTCGGCACCGCGCTGAGTCGTGGCTCCGACGTGTGAAGACGGCTCGCCATGCGACGCGAGCATGCTGCCGGCGGCCTCCAGCTCGAGCGACTCGCTGATATCCTCATCGCCCGTGATGACCTTCGGCTGAAGGGCAGCGTCCGACGTGGGGGGCTCGTGCTGTTCGTGGGCACGGCCCGTGTTGCTCGGCACGGACCTCACGAGCTTCCAGGGCTCACCCTCGATTGTGGAGCTGGAGTCTTGCGCGCCGTGAGAGGAGTCCACGGAGCCCGTGGGACTGACATCGAGCGTCGAGGCTGATTCGAGGCCCAGGTCCAGGTAGGCGACGCTCGTCGCCTCCGTGGCGGAGGGAGACTGCTCGCTCGATGGGGAGGGATTCGCGTCGGACGAGTCCGCCATGCCCCAAGGGTCCGTGGACGTCGAGCCTCGTGGACCTGATGGAAGCGGTCCCTCGCCCTGCTCCACTGCCGACGGTGGCCCTGCGTGCGCGGACGCCGGTTCGGTGGAGGTGTCTGGTTCCGGAGCCCTGGGCGCCGCGCCTTCGGAGGCCGCGACTTCGGGCGACACTTGAGGAGCGACGAGCACGACGTCGGACGAGGTCCCTGCTGTCTCGGACGAGACGTGCTCGCTGGCGTCTCCGGTCGACGCGCCGGGCTCGAAGGTCGCGGTCTGGGATGGAGGCGCTTCGGTCGAAGCAATCAGCAGCGTGGTGGGCTCTTCGGGTACGGCACCTGTGGTCGCACTGGCGGCGACTGTCTCGACGGTGGGGACCAGGACATCACGTGACGGGGTGGTCTCGGAGGAATCCACGCCGCGAGTTGACGCGGTCTCGGACCTGGTGACTTCGGTTGAGGTCGCGAGGGGCACCGGGGCGGCGAGCAAACCGGCCTGAGAGAGAGCGTCACTCGCGACCGACGCCGCGGTTGCCTCATGAGCCAGCGCGGGCGTCAGGACTTCTGGATTCGCGACCACCACGTGCTGCTCGGTGGCGGGGAGTGCAGTCGCGGATGCGGTCGAGACGGGCTTCTCGAACGCAGCGCTTCCGTGCACCCCTTCTGGCAGCCCGAAAGCACCTTCTGTTGCAGGCCCCTCGCTGCCATCCGACGACACGAAGGCCTCGGCCGCGACGACTGGGGTAGAACCTTCGGTCGTGGCGGGCACTGACGACGCGACATCGAGTAGCGCGGCTTCGCTCGCGAGGCTCCCCGAGGAGGGCGCGTCCGTCACGCCGTCAGGCGAGGCAACCATCGAGGCATCGACATCGAGCGCGCCCGCCTCACTGGCGATGTTCCCTGACGTCGCCGCCTCCGCCCCGCCGTCACGCGCGGCAATCCTCGGCGCGGGGGCATCGGCCGCACCCGCTTCACGGATGATGCTCCACATGGGGGACGCGGGCTTCGCGGCTTCGCGCGAGGCACCCACCGACGCGCCGGCATCAACCGCACCCGCTTCACTCGCGATGCTCCACGACGTGGACGCCTTCTTCACGGCTTCACGCGCGGCAACCGCCAGCGCTTCAAGTTCATCCGCACTCGTTTCACGGGTGATGCTCCACGACGTGGACGTGACCTTGTTGTCCTCGCGCGGCGCAACCGCCGATGCAGCGACCTCGGGCGCACCCACTTCGCTCGCGACGCTCGGAGACGCTGATGCTCCCGTCGTCACGCTCGCCGCACTGCCTTCACGCTCGGCGACAACCGCCGCGGCGGCAGCGAATGTACTTCCCTCACTCAGCGCGCTCCAAGACCCGGGCGCGTCCGTCACGCGGACTTCGCGCGTCCCGGCAAGTCTGGCGTCCGAGCCAGAGGGCGACGGAAGGCCGACCGCTCCTTCACCCGCGACGGATGCGAGGCCAGACGTCGTGTCCTCCACCCGAGGAACAGACTCCGTTGCCAGTCGCGATTCGCCAGGCCGCTCGGCATCGAGCAGAGAACTCTCACCGGGAGGCACCGGAATGACGACGTCGGTCCCGCGCGGGGGCGTCGGTGCCGTGTTGGGCTGAGCCACCGCCGCAGGTGACGCCCCCGTTGCAGGAGGCACGCCCTTCGGCGCCATGCCCGGCGGTTGAAACCCAGCGCCGCCAGCCTGAGGCACGGCTCCCGCTTGCATGAGCGGTGGAGCTCCAGCCTGCGGCGGACGCTGCATGCCCGGAGGTGGCTGCCCCATGGGACCACTCCCCGCCGAGGCCGGGCGCCCTCCCGCTGCCACATTCGCCCCAGGAGGTCCTCCCTGCGGACCTGGTGCGACGGGAAGGCCCGTTCCCGAGGGAGGCCTCGCTCCCGCCATCCCTGGAGGCACCGCGCCAGGAGGACCCGATACCGCGGGCAGCCCCGAACTCGAAGGCCGTATGCCAGGCGGCACCGCGCCTTGCGGTCCTGGCCCCGAGAGAGGCCGCGCCATCCCCGGAGGAACAGGCCCCTGCGGCCCCGGCACCGAGGGAATCATTCCCGCGCTCGACGGAGGCCGCGTCCCCATCATCCCCGGCGGCACAGGACCTTGAGGTCCCGACGCCATGGGACCACTCGAGCCAACAGCACCCGGTGCGCTCGGTATGCCCGTGCTCGACGGAGGACGCGCGCCCAGCATGCCTGGCGGAACCTGCGCGCCAACCAACCCTGGCGGCCCACCAGGAACAACGGGAGCACCAGGCGGAAGACGAGCCCCCGCCATCCCTGGAGGAACCGGGCCTTGCCCCACAGGAGCACCCACGCCAGCAGGCCCCGGAGGGCCCTGCACCGACGGCATCCCCGCGCTCGACGGAGGCCGTGCTCCCATCATCCCTGGCGGCACGGAACCTTGCGGACCCGACACACCAGGAGCGCTCGTGAGTCCCGGTGCCGGTGGCATCCCCGCGCTCGACGGAGGCCGTGCTCCCATCATCCCTGGCGGCACGGGCCCCTGAGGCCCAGGCCCCACGGGGGCACCAGCAGGACCCGAAGCGCCCTGCACCGGCGGCATCCCCGCGCTCGACGGAGGCCGTGCCCCCGCCATTCCCGGCGGAACCGACCCCTGCACCGGGGGCATGCCAGCACTCGAAGGCCGCGTGCTCACCATTCCGGGCGGCACGGGTCCCGCGCCAACAGGAGTCCCCATGGCCGACGGTGGACGCGCAGCCGGAGGCATCGTTCCCTGCGGCCCTGGAGCCGGCGCCATGGCCGCTCCTGGAGGAGGCCTCGCACCTGGGCCTTGCGGGACCGAGGGCACCCCCGTCCCCGAAGGCGGCCTGCCACCAGGGCCGACCATCCCCGGAGGCACCGCGCCCGACACGGGCGCAGCCTGCTCGAAGGACTGCCCAGGCCGAGCGGCCCCGGCATTCGCAGGCGCACCCGATGGCACCAGTGATGGCGCTCCAGACACAACCGAAGCCCCGACAACCGACGCATCACCGACGCCGGGTCGCGATGCACCAGGCCCACCCGAAGCCCCCACGACCGACGCATCACCGACGCCAGGCCGAACCGCCCCAGCCAGACCCGGCGGCCCCACGACCGACGGAGGAGGCCTCGCTCCGGCGCTTCCAGGCGGAGGCGGCGCTCCACCACCCGCCCCTGGCGCCCGATTCAACCCAGGCGGTTGGTGCGGAGACCACTGCCGCGACACCATTCCCGGCGGCTGCGTGGGACTCCCCCCGGCCCCGTCCGCCACCGAGGCTCCCGGGCCCGCGAACACCGGGCTGCGCGGCGCGGGAGGCTCCACCACCTCCTCCATGACGCCCTCGAGCACCTCCTCCTCGGAATCGACCAACTCCAGTTCCTCGGTGGGGTCTATCTCCTCCGCCGCCTCGAACTCCTCCTCGGGTTCAATCTCCTCCGGAGCGTCCTGCGAGGGAGACATCACGGGGGGCGCCAACCGAGGAGGCCCCGCCGGCGCGAGCCGGGGCGGCCCCTCCGGTCGCGTCATCCCTCGCGCCGCGTCCACGGAGGCGAGCTGAGGTGGCCCCGAGGGCTTCGCCGCCCCCGCGGGCGCCAGCACCGGAGGCCCCGCATCGGGCCGAGCGCTCCCACCAGGCACCAACCCATCACCCGGATTCCCCGCCACGGGCGCGCTCGACGCGCTCCACTGCACGTCCTCCGCCGCCACGTCCTCGGCGTCGTCGCTCAGGAACTGTCCGGGCGCCAGCCCCCCGAAGATTCCCTCCGTCCCCGGCTCCGCACGCACGGGCGCCGGAGGCGGAGCCACGTCGGGCAGAGGAACCATCACCCCGCCGCGCGCCGGTGCCGGAGGAGCCGCCGCGCCCCGAGGCTGCGCCGCGCGCCGCGCCATGCCCATGCTCATGGAGCGCGACTCGCGGCGGATGCCGTAGCGCTGCGCCTGGTATTGGAACAGCCGCAGCTCGGGAGTGATGTGCGGCAGGATGCGCAGGCCCGTGATGAACCCCAGCGCGTCCGTGTGCTGGATTTCGAAGGGGCTCGCCATCGCCACCTTCAGCCGGCGCCCCTCCTGGGCCAACGGGAAGGCCAGGTGCTTCTCCGCGAGCGCCGCCGGCAGCAACGTCAGCGTCGCGTCGGTGACGGCCTCGAAGTCGGCCTCCTGGGCCACCGGGTAGCGCGTCTGCTCCCCCAGCACCATCGCCAGGGTGTCGATGTCCAGGAACTCCAGCTCGACGAGGATGGAGCCCAGCCGCCCACCGTAGATGAGCTGGGCCTTCAGGGCCTCGTCGAGCTGCGCCTGCGTGAGGAGGCCCTTACGGACCAGTATCGCTCCGAGCTTTTCCGCCATGCCCCCCGGAGTCTAGACGGCTTCGCCCCCACTCGGGGCCGACTCCCCGCCTCTCCTTGCGTCATTTTCGGCCCGGCCCCCCGGCGGCTCGCACACAACCCGGCGGCAACAATCGCGCTCCGTGTGAAATCAGACGGGCCTCCGCCGGCCGCCCTCCCCGCGAGGCGGTGTCCTTTCCGCATCCCCAACCCTTCCCCAGCACAAACGCCACCCGCCCCACACATCCTCTCGTTCCTGCAACCGAGTTAACAACAGCGACGCGGGGCCCACGGAGAGGGTCGGTATAACCGGCGGTGCAGCCTGAGCTGCGCAGTCCCATTCCCGCAGGAGAACAGATGAAACGAATCCAGCTCGCAGGTCTCGTCGTCGCGCTGATATCCGGCGTGCCGACCGCGCTGGCCTCGGCCCCCGTGTGCGAGGTGGCGGCCTCCCCCGCCTCCCAGCGCGCCACGAAGGTCGGCGAGGACGTGTACCGGCGATTCGAGTCGGCGCATCCCTATGCGTCGACCTCACTGCGCGCGCGGAGCGGGCCGCTCCACACCGACGTCATCACCCACGAGGGGGCCGCGTACATCGCCGCGCACTTCGAGCGGCTGGAGCTGGAGGAAGGAGACTTCGTCGTGGTGCGCTCGCCGGACGGCACGCGCTCGCGGCGGTATGACGGAACGCACCCGGGTGCGCGCGACGGCTTCTGGGCCGTGCACATCCCCGGTGACACGGCCATCATCGAGCTGCACGGCAAGGACTCCGAGGCGCGCCAAGGCATCCTGAACCGACACGGCTACACCATCGACCGCTTCGCGCGCGGCTACACCAACGCGGAGAAGGGCTTCACGTCCGAGCTGGACAAGGCCGTGTGCGGCCCGGACGACACCGGCTGGGCGCCCTGCTACGCCACCAGCGAGCCGACCCTCTACGGCCGCGCCCGTCCCGTCGCGCGCCTGCTCATCGGCGGCTCCAGCGCGTGCACCGGTTGGCTGGTGGGAAGCCAGGGCCACGTGCTCACGAACCAGCACTGCATCGGCACCGCCAGCGATGCGCAGAACACCGACTTCGAATTCATGGCCGAGGGCGCCACCTGTGCCACGAGCTGCGGGAGCTGGTTCGGCTGTCCGGGCCACGTCATCGCTGGCGGCACGCTGGTCCAGGCGGACGCGCCTCGCGACTACGCGCTGGTGCGGCTCGCGGTGAATCCAACGCGCAGCTTCGGCTACCTCCAGCTTCGCGGCGCGGGCGCGGTGGTGAACGAGCGCATCTACGTTCCCCAGCACCCGGCGGGCTACGGCAAGAAGATCGCCGTCACCTCGACGGACTCGCGCGACGAGTCGGGCTTCGCGGAGGTCTACAGCCTGAACGAAGCAGCCTGCCAGGCCGGCGGTCCCAACGACGTGGGCTACTACGCGGACACGCAGGGCGGCTCCTCGGGCTCGCCGGTGGTCGGCTACTCGGACCACCTGGTCGTCTCGCTGCACCACTGCGCCAACTGCCCCAACCGGGGCGTTCCCATCCAGGCCGTCGTCAGTCATCTGGGCGCTCTCCTGCCCACGTGCGCGCTCCCCACCGCGGGGTGCCCCGACCCCAACGGCAACGGCGAGCCGCCCCCGGAGGAGCCTCCTCCGCCTGCCAACTCCTTCGTGTTCACGGCCACCAACACCAACAGCGCGCAGCAGAACACCACCAACAAGAAGCTGACCCTCGCCGCCGGCCAACTGCTCACCGTGGCCACCTGTGGCCTGACGGGCGCGAAGACGACAGGGGACACGTACCTGCGCCTCTTCAATCCCTCGGGGGCCTCCATCGCCGCCAACGACGACGCATGCGGAGGACGAGGCTCCAGCATCACCCTCACCGCCACCACCGCGGGCGAGTACGAGGTGCGCGCCGGCTGCTACTCGAGCGCGAGCTGCGGCGGCACCGTCGTCTGGGAGCTCTCCTCCCTGCCGCCTCCGCCCGCGAAGTCCGGCTCGTTCACCTTCAGCGGGAGCAACACCAACCACGCCCAGCAGGCGACCACCAACCGCGACATCAGCGTCACCGCGGGCCAGGTCCTCACCGTGGGCACCTGCGGCGCCTCGGGAGCGACCTTCACCGGAGACACGTACCTGCGCCTCTTCACCGGCGCCACCCAGGCCGCGGGGAATGACGACGCGTGCGGCGGACGCGGATCCAGCATGAGCTTCACCGCCACCACGTCCGGCGCCGTGCAGGTTCGCGCCGGCTGCTACAGCAATACGACGTGCACCGGCACCGTCGTCTGGAACATCCAGTAGAGGCCGCGTTCCACTTCGCGTCGGGCTCACGGAAAACCGTGCCGGACACGGGGCCTGGGCCACGGAAATCCGTGGCCCGGGCACGCCTGCTCGCTCAGTAGGCGTTCTTCGACAGGAAGCCGCCCAGCGCGGTGCGCACGAGAATCTTCAGGTCCATCAAGAGCGACCAGTTCTCGATGTAGTACAGGTCGTACTCGATGCGCTTCTCGATGCACGTCTGACCGCGCAGGCCGTTGATCTGCGCCCAGCCGGTGATGCCCGCCTTCACCTTGTGCCGCAGGTGGTAGCGCGGAATCTGCCGCTTGAACTCCTCGATGAAGACAGGGCGTTCGGGGCGCGGGCCCACGAGGCTCATGTCGCCCGTCAGCACGTTGAAGAACTGCGGCAGCTCGTCCAGCGAGTACTTGCGCAGCACGGTGCCGATGACGGTGCGGCGCGGGTCATCCTTGCGCGCCATCATCGCGCCGGAGTGCTCCGCGTCCACGCGCATGGTGCGGAACTTGAGGATGTGGAAGGTGCGGCCATCCATCCCCATGCGCTCCTGTCGGTACAGCAGCGGCCCGCGGCTGGACAGTCGCACCGCCAGCGCCGTGGCCGCCATGAGCGGCGCGGTGACGAGGATGGCGAGCAGCGAGAAGAGGATGTCGAAGGCGCGCTTGGAGACCCGGCTCCAGCCCTCCATCGGGTCGCCCTGGAGGCGGATGATGGGCAGGCCGCCGAACTCCTCCAGCCCGCCGTACAGGGTGATGTACTGGTAGAGGTCCGGCACCACCCTGACGTCCACCGTGCGCAGCGCCAGTTGCTCCATCAGCCGCTTCACGTGCGCCTGGTCCTGCAGCGGCAGCGCGAGGATGACCTGGTCCACCGGCTGCGCGTCCAGCACGCGCTCCACGTCGTCCACGTGGCCGATGATGCGCACCCCGTTGACGTACTGGCCCACCTTCTCCGGCCGCAGCGACAAGAGGCCCGTCACCCGGAAGCCCAGCTCCCGGTGGCCCTCCACCGTCTCCACGACGCGCTGGCCCAGCTCTCCCGCGCCGATGACGAGGATGGACTTGAGGTTGTGTCCCCTGCGCCGGATTTCACTCAGCACGTAGCGGAACGCCAACCGGCTGCACGTCACCAGCACGAAGGCATAGACGACGAAGATGACCAGCGTGAGGCGCGAGTACCGCTCCCGCGCGAAGTACGTGGCCGCCACCAGGATGAGCGTCGCGGTGATGGTGGACTTGAAGACCTCGAACACCTCCCCCGTGTTCGTCCGGGAGCGGTTCGTGGCGTACAGCCGCGACTGCTTGAAGGCCGCCGGGAAGATGACGAGCACCATCAGCAGCGAGACGAGCGAGTCCTCCCAGGGAGGGATTCCCTCCGTGACGGGGACGATGCCGGAGAACCGCGTGACGTACGCCAAGGCGAACGCCACAGCGAGCATCACCATGTCCGCGAAGACTTTGATGGACGTGTAGAAGCGCTGGAGACGACTGAACACGCCTGGACTCCTGTAACCTGGTCAACGGGGCGCCACCCCTTTGCAAGACTCGCACCCCGGTACAACGAGCACGCGTCCCGCCCGACTCCCTCTGACTCGCAGGCGTCGTAACACGGAAAATCCCGTGAAACCAACGAGTTACCCCTGCCGCCGGGGGACAGTGACAGGAGGTGGACAGGACGTGACGGTGAAAGACCGGGCCCGGGATGACAGCGGCGTCACACCGCCGTGGCGAGACGTGGGGATTTCCTCGACACCCTGAGGACGGACTCCACCTCCGACAACATGGCGCGCTGGAAGACAGCACGTCCGAAGCGCTCGGCCTGCGAGCGGGCATCCTCCGGCTTGAAGCCGACCTCCCACGTCTCGAAGCGCCGCACGGCGTCCATCAGCGAGGCAGGTGTCTGCTCCGAGAAGAAGAGTCCCGTGCGGCTGTTCACCGTCTCCAACGCCCCGCCCCTTCCGAAGGCGATGACGGGGCGGCCGGTGGCCTGGGATTCCAGCGGCGTGATTCCGAAGTCCTCCTCGGGCGTGAAGATGAGCGCGCGAGCATCCCGGTACAGGGACGGCAGCGCGTCGTCCGAGACGTTGCCGAGGAAGCGCACGTGCGGCGAGGGAGCCACCGACGCGAGGCGCGCGGCCTCCTGTCCCGTGCCCACCACCCACAACGGAGCGCCCAGCGCGCGGAACGCCTCCACCGCGATGTCCAGCCGCTTGTAGGGGGCGAAGGCGCCGAGCCACAGGAAGTAGCCGCCCTGCCCTCCGCCCTCCAGGGGCAGCCGGGTGAAGCGCTCCAGGTCCACGGGGGGATGGACGACGGTGGCGTCGCGGCCCCAGAAGCGCTGGAGCTTGCCGGCGACGTGGTGGCTGTTGGCGACGAAGTGGTCCACGCGCTGGGCCGAGGCGCGGTCCCACCGCTGGAGCCAGGGGCGCACGGCATGGGCCGCGGCGCGCACCGGCAGACGGGCACGCCCGGGGCCGAAGTAGTCGTCGAACAAGTCCCACATGTACCGCATGGGCGCGTGCACGTAGCTCAGGTGGGGCACCCCCGACGGCACGGGCAGGCCCTTGGCCACGCAGTGACTGGAGGAGAGCACGACGTCGTAGTCGTCCTGGAGGCGCAGCGCTTCGATGGCCCGGGGCATCAGGGGCAGGAAGTGGCGGTAGCGCTCGTGGATGCCCGGAATCCGCTGGAGGAAGGACGTGAAGATGCGGCGGGATTCGATGGCCGGGGACTGGCTGCCGGGCCGGTGGATGAGCGTGTAGATGTCCGCGTCGGGCAGCGCTTCGCAGAGCGCGTCGAGCACACGCTCCCCCCCGCGGTGGGTGACGAGCCAGTCGTGGACCAGGGCGACCTTCACGATGCCGGCCTTCTAGCATCGGGCGTGCCTCCTGCCGACAGCAACACGAAGCGGGTGCCTGCCCGCCCCCATGAAGGCCGCGCGTGTGGTACGCGGGAGACGTGGCTCATGTCCTCCTCGACCTGCGCATGGTGCGCGGCCGGCTGCACGGGATTGCCCGCTATGCGCTCGAGCTGGCGCGGCGAGTCCCCGCGCTCGCTCCGGACCTGCGCTTCTCCGCGCTGGTGCCCCCCGAGGGCCTGCCCTCGGACCTGGGAGCGCTCGCGCCTCGCCTGCCCATGCACCGCGCGCTCGCGGGGTTCCTCTCTCCCGTGGAGCAACCCGCGCTGGCGGCGGACCTGGCGCGGCTGTCGCCCGACGTCTTCCACGCCACGTCGTTCGCCCTGCCCCTGTTCTGGAGCGGCCCGCTGGTGGCCACGCTGCATGACGCCAACCACATGGCGCTTTCGCACCAGTACTCGCCCGCGCAGAGCCTGTACTACCGCGTGGTGGTGGGGCCTCGCGCCCGGCGGGCCTCCGCGCTGGTGACGGTGTCCGAATTCTCCCGCGAGGAATTGGCGAAGCACCTCAAGCTGTCGCCCTACCGGCTGCAGGTGATTCCCAATGGCGTGGACTCGCGCTTCCAGCCGCCCTCGGCCGCGGAGGCCCGCGAGTTCCGGGAGCGACAGGAGCTGCCCGCGCGCTACGTGGCGGCGGTGGGCAACGCGAAGCCCTTCAAGAACCTGGAGCTCTTGCGGCACTTCGCGGCGGACCTGCCGGTGCCCATCGTCCTGCTCGCGGGCAAGGGCGCGGTGGCGCACGAACTGGGGCTGCACGAGAACGTGATTGATTTGGAGGAGCTGCCCGAATCGGAGATGGCGCTCTTCTACGGGGCGGCGGCGGCGCTGCTCCTGCCGTCGAAGTACGAGGGCTTCGGGCTGCCCGCGTTGGAGGCGATGGCGGCGGGCTGTCCCGTGCTGGCCGCGGACGCGACGGCGCTCCCGGAAGTGGTGGGCGGCGCGGCGCTGAGGCTCCCACCGGACGACGCGGTGGCCTGGCGCGAGGCGACGCTGAGAGTGCTTCGAGACGACGGCCTGCGCACGGAGCTGGTGGAGCTGGGCCGGGAGCGCGCCGCGCGCTTCACCTGGGACGAATGCGCGCGCAAGACGGTTGCCGTGTACCGGCGCGTGCTCGAGTCGCGCCCGCTGCCTCCTCGCTGAACCGGAGGGAGCGCAGGCCCGCTAGCGCGGCGCCGGACGCCCGCGCAGCACGTCACTGCCCTCGCACAGCCCCAGGCCCCAGATGAGGGCGAAGGAGAGGTGCACGCTGGAGTGGAACGGCAGGTAGTGCACCATCGCGAGGATGTGGAAGCCCACGAAGGACAAGAGCGCGCCCGTGGCGGCCAGCGAGCCCGCGCGGTAGCGACGGATGAGAGCCCAGCCCAGCAGGCCGTGCACCGCCAGCGTCAGCAGCAGGCCCACCAGCCCCGTCTCGGCCCACACCGTCAACCAGAGGTTGTGCGAGTCGGTGGCCAGCAAGTCGGTGATGCCAGACTCCCCCTGCCTCGCGAGGACGGCGGCCTTGTGGTTGCCGAAGCCCACGCCCAGGAGCGGATGCTCGCGCACCAGGCTCCAGCCCACCTTCATGGCCAGCTCGCGCTCCCCGCCGTAGATGTTGCCCACGGCCTTCTCCAGGCGCGCGCGCCACGCAGGTGACGTGAGGACGACCACCACCAGCACCGCGATGAGCGCCAGGCCCGCCTTGCGCGCAAGGCCACTCACCAGCAGCAGCAGCGCCACCACGCTGACCAGCAGCGCCGCGCCCAGCGCCGCGCGGGCGAAGGCGTTGTAGATGGACACCAGCAGACCCAGCACCACCGCGCCCGCCAGCATGCGCCGCCGAGCCACCTCGGAGCTGCCCAGCACCGCGAGCGCGGGGCCCAGCGCGGCGATCGCGCCATGCGCGAAGCGCAGCCGGTGGAAGAAGATGCCCCCGGCCGCGTAGCGCGGAGAGGCCTCCGTGCCGAAGTTCTCGTGCAGCCGGCCCGGATTCAGCTTGAGGAACGCGAAGGGCTCCCACGGCCAGCGCACCCGGTTCTGGAACATGCCCAGCGCAGCGTCGAACAACCACCCCGCCGCCACCGTGCTCGCGAGCGCCAGCCACGGCACGCCCACCGAGCCCACGCACGCCACGGCGGCGCCCGCCACCGAGTCCAGGACTTGTCCGTAGCGCGAGCTTCGAGGCCACCCGCTCGCCGCGCCCGTCAGCAGCGCCAGCCCGGGGGACACCACCTGCCACGCGCACAGCGCCACGCTGGCCAGCACGTAGGCGCGCACGTCGGAGGCCAGCTTCAGCTGACGCCGCGCCGCCAGCACCAGTGCCAGCAGCACCGCCGCGGACGCGGCCACCTGCAACACGACTTCGGCCAGCACCAGGCCCACCGCCCAGACGAGCAGGACTCCAGCCACGGCGCGACGAAGGAAGATCTCCAGCCGGGGCTGGGAGGGATGGTCCATGGATGGACTCACGCTACCTCACCGCGAGCCAACGGCGGGGCAGGTGGAGGAAGCCCTCGCGACGCAGCCACAGCGCCCCTGCCGCCAGCACCAGCAGGACGGGGGGAGTCCACGCCGCCACCAGGGGGGTCAATCGCTCGGTGAGCACCAACGTGCGGCACACCATCATCAACCCCCACATCGCCACGGCGACGAGCAGGCCCTCGACGATGGCGGCGGTGAGGTGCCCCCGGCGATTGGTGCGCAGCGCCAACCCCACCCCCAGGAGCGCCGCCGGCAGCGCCGCGAGCGGATAGGCGAAGCGATTGTGCAGCGCGAGCTGGAACTGCTTCGTCGCCAGACCCACCTCGCGGCGCGCGACAATCTGCTCGCGCAACTCCCGCACCCGCATCTGCTCCGGGCGTCCTGGCCGGATGCGGAAGGCCGAGGCGGCGATGCCCAGCTCGTACTCGGCGCTTTCCAGGCTCTTCACCGACGTGTGCTTCTCTCCGGCGAAGGAGCGCTCCACCACCTCCGTCAGCCGCCAGCGCGTCCCGTCCAGCCACTCCATCCGCGATGCGTCCAGCCGCCGCTCCAGCTTGAACTCCCGCGACAGGGTGAAGATGGACACGTCCTGGAAGCCCTCCTGCGCGCTGCCCGCGCGGAGGAAGAAGATGTGGTCGCCGCGTCGGAACCATTGCTTCGGCGTGTAGTAGAAGCGCCAGTCGCCCCAGCGATTGAAGCGCTGTGTGGTGATTTCATCGACGCGCCGTCCCGCGTGCGTCGCGATGACTTCGTCGAAGGCGATGAGCCCCGTGCACGCCATGAGTCCGAAGGCCAGCACGGGTGCGTACAGCGCCGTGGGACCGAAGGTCAGCGCGCGGATGGCCGTCACCTCGCCCTGCTTGCGCAACGCGGACACCGTCGTGCCCGCGGCCAGCAGCAGCGCGGCGGGCCCGAGCTGCTGCACCGCCATCAGCGCCTTGTAGCCGTAGAGCTTCGCCGCATCCATCACCCAGCCCGGCCCCGTGTACGTCTTCGCGCGGTCGACGAAGTCCACCACCACGAAGACGAGCACCAGCCCGCCGAGGATGCCCAGCGCGAAGCGGATGTACGTCTTCAGCACGTACCCGAAGAGCGTCAGTCTCACCGGACCGTCCCCGAGCGGCTCACCCGGTACAGGGCCACCGCGCCCACCAGCATGAAGATGACGTTCGCCAATTGTCCCGCCAGCGGCGCCGGCAGCTTGCCCTGCTGGCCCAGCTGCTCGAAGGCGCGGCTCAAGAGGTAGTACAGGACGTAACCGCCCAGCGTCAGGAGATAGCCCCACGCGCGGCCCGCCTGTCGGCGACCGATGGCCAGCGGCGTGCCGAGCAACGCGAAGGCGATGGGCGCCAGCGCGCCCCCCAGGCGGCTGTGCAGCGCCATCCTGAAGCCGCGCGCATCCCCACCACTCGCCTCCGCCTCGCTCGCGGCCTGGAGCAGCTCCGACGGCGTCAGCTCCTCCTTGGCGGAGGTGAAGCGGCCCCGCTTGCCCATGGACGCGCCCACGCCCACGCTGATCTCCGCCCGGTCGAAGTGGATGACGCTGTAGTCCTCGGACGCGCGACCGGAGCGGTGCACCTCGCCATCCTCCAGGGCGAAGCGCAGCACCTCTCCACCGCTGGACGTGCCCACCTGGCCCCGGTGCGCCAGCACCAGCAGGGGTGAGTTCGCCTCGCGGTCATCGTGCAACAGCACGTTCGTCCACTTGCCATCCTGGGAGGACACCTGCTCCGCGTACAGCGTCAAGTCACTCAGGTCCTCGTAGAAGGTGCCGGACTTCACGTCGCCGACGACGTTCTTCCGGATGACCTCGCTCACCAGCTCCTTCACGCCCGTGAGGCCCCAGGGTTGCGCGGTGGAGGTGATGATGAGCATCAACACGCTGAGCGCCACCGCCACGCCCATCGGAGCGAAGAGCAGGCGCGTGGGGCCCACACCCAGCGCCTGGAGCGCCGTCAGCTCGCGGTCCTCTCCCAGTCGCCCGAGCCCCAGCAGGATGGCGAGCAGGAACGCAATGGGCAGCGCCATCATCAGGAAGTGCGGCGTGAGGTAGGCCACCAGCCGACCCAGGTCCAGCACCGTCACCGACGAGCCCAGGAGCACGTCCGTGCCTCGCAGGAACTGCATCACGAACAGCAGCAGGAACATGAAGGCCACCCACACACCGAGGGGGACCAGCAGCTCACTGAGGAGATAGCGGGAGATGCGCGTCACGGCGCGGCCTTCATCCCCTTCGCGCCGATGTCATGACGGAAGTGCATGCCCTCGAAGCGCACCGCCTCCACCGCCGCGTACGCCCGCTCCCGCGCGCGCGACAGGTCCTCGCCCCGCGCGCACACCGTCAGCACCCGCCCGCCGCTCGTCACCAGCGCGCCGTCCCGCGTCTCCGCGCCCGCGACGAACACCGTGGCGTCCGTCGGCACCGCGTCCAGCCCGTCGATGCGCTGCCCCTTGCGAGGCGCGTCCGGATAGCCCTGCGCCGCCAGCACCACGCCCACCGAGGCGCCCGGCGCCGTCACCAGCACACGCGGCTCCAACTGGCCGCGCGCGCACGCATCCACCAGCGGCAGCAGGTCCTCGCCCAACTGCATCATCAACACCTGCGTCTCCGGGTCTCCGAAGCGCGCGTTGAATTCCAGCACCTTGGGCCCGCCGCGCGTGAGCATCAGCCCCGCGTACAGCACGCCCTTGAAGGGAAGCCCACGACGGCGAAGCACCGCCAGCGTGGGGGCGATGACGCTCTCCCCCACCTCCGCCAGCTGCGCCTCGTCGAGAAACGGCGCGGGACTGTAGGCCCCCATGCCGCCGGTGTTGGGGCCGGTGTCTCCATCTCCCACGCGCTTGTGGTCCTGAGACAGCGGCAGCATGACGTAGCGCTCGCCGTCACAGAGCGCCATGGCGGAGACCTCCTCGCCCTCCAGCAGTTCCTCCAGCACCATGCGCTGCCCCGACGAGCCCAGCGCCGCCACCGCTCGCACCGCCTCGCGCGCGGAGTCCACGTCGTGCGCGACGATGACGCCCTTGCCCGCGGCCAGCCCGTCCGCCTTGACGACGATGCGGCCCTGCGCCACCGCGTAGGCCTCCGCCTCGGCGGCGTCGGTGAAGGTGCGGAAGGCCGCGGTGGGAACGCCCGCCTCGGCCATGATCTCCTTGGCGAAGGCCTTGGAGCCCTCGATGAGCGCCGCGCCCGCCACCGGCCCGAAGCAGGGGATGCCCGCCTTCGCCAGCGCGTCCGCCACGCCCGCCACCAGCGGTGCCTCCGGCCCCACCACCACCAGGTCCACCCGCTCCCGCCGGGCGAGCGCCACGACCTCGTCCGGCGCGTCGGCCTTCACGGGCACGTTGGTCGCGAGCTTCGCCGTGCCCGGGTTGCCCGGGGCGCACAACAACCGCGTGAGCCGGGGACTCTGGGAGAGCTTCCACGCCAGCGCGTGCTCACGGCCTCCGGAACCCAGCAACAGGACCTTCACATCCACCTCACCGTTCCAACAGGTAGAGCATCCGCTTGGCCGGGAGGTACGCGGGGTCCAACCCCACCACGCTCACCAACTGAGCACGCGCGTCGGCACGCCGCTGCGGCGCCTCCAGCTCCGCGAGCCGCGCCTTGGCCGACAGCAGCGTGGGAGACAGCCCCAGCGCCTCACGCAAGGAGCGCTTCGCGGGTTCCACCTGACGGCTCTCCCCCAGCACCAGTCCCTGGGCCAGATGCGCCACCGGCAACTGCCGCCCCGCGGACACCGCGCGCGTCGACAGCGCACGCGCCTCGTTCAGGTTCCCTCGTCGCAGCGCGATGAGCGCCCGGTACGCCAGCGCACCCGCATTGTTCGCGTCCGACTCCAGCACGTCCCGGAAGTGTCGGTCCGCCGCGTCGAGTTCTCCCTGGTGGAAGCGCAGCAGGCCCTCGTAGAGGTACGGCCCCGGGTCGTCCGCGTTCACCGCGAGCGAGAGGATGACGTCCTCCACGCCCTTCACCGTCTCCGACGGCCGCATCCAGAAGCGCGTCACCAGGGGCCGAGGCTCCAGCCGCATCGGGTCCGCGCGCAGCGCCAGGTTCAGCGCGCGGAACGCATCCTCGCGCCGCTTCGCCCCCGCCGCCGCCACGCCCGCCAGGAGCTGCGCGTCCAGCCTGCGCTCATCCCGCGACACCGCCTCCTGGAAGCGCTCCAGCGCCTCCGCGGGCTTCTTCTCCAGCAGCAGCACGCGGCCTTCCAGCACCATCTCCAGGGCGCGGTCTTCCAGCCGTCCCTTGAAGCCCTCCAGGTGCTTGCGGGCCTTCGCCGCGTCGCGCTGCTCCAGGGCGACGAGGAAGACCTGGAGGTGTGCCTCGGGCAGCTCCTTCGCCAACCCGAGCGCCTCCTCCGCGAACTTCACCCCCGCCTCGCTGTTGCCCGCGGCGCGCTCCGCGGCGGCCAGGTGCACGAGCACCTCCGCCACGTCGCGGTCGCCATGGCGCTCGCGGGCCTTCAAGAGCGCGCGCAGCTCGCGCACGCCCGCGGCGGGATTGCCCTCGGACTGGTAGCGCAACACCGCGAGCGGCAGCAGCGCCCGCAGCTCCCCGGGGTCCGCCTTCACGCGCGCCTCGTACAGCTTGCGCGCCTCGCCCGGCTCACCCACCTCCTGGTAGATGCGCGAGGTGGCCGACAGGCTGTCCCAGTCCCTGGGGTCCGCCTTCAGTCGCTTGCGCAGCGTGTCCAGCGCGAGCGAGTACTCGCCGGCCGACTCGTGCGCGAGCGCGCGGTAGTACTGGATGCGCTTGAGCTCGGGCGCCAGCTTCTCCGCGGAGTCGAAGTGATTGCGCGCCAGCGCCCCCGAGGACGACAGGAAACACCGGCCCAGCACCAGGTGGGCCTCGGCCTTCTGCGCGTCCGTCGCCTGCGCCTGCTTGAGCGACTCGTCCGCCAGTTCCTTGGCCTGCTTGAGCGGCTCCGCCTGCCGTGAGCGCGTCAGGAGCAGGTTGGCGTGAGCCAGCAGCAGCAGCGGGGTGCGCCCCGCGCGAGACTCCGAGGCCTCGACCAGCGCGCTCGCCTCCGCGAAGGTGGAGTCGTCCAGCCCGGCGCCTCGTCCCAGCGCCAGCGCCTGGACATAGCCGGCGATGGCCTCGTCGCTGCGCGGGTCCAGGAGCAGCGCCTGCTGGAAGGACTCCTCCGCTTCCGCATAGGCGAAGCGCTCGTCACGGGCGAGCTGCTTCTGACCCTCCGCGAGCCGCTCCGCGCCGGTGCCCTCCAGCTCCAGGTACTTCAGCTTCCACCGAGGCAGCACCGCCTGCACGGCCTCGGGAATCGCAGCGACCGGAACCACCTCCGTCCGACGGCGCTCCGCTTCCTGGTGCTTCACGAAGAAGAAGCCGCCCACCCCCGTGCCGACGACGAGCAACGTC
>NZ_JABXEM010000079.1:0-38986 GCF_013372595.1 Myxococcus sp. AM011 | reverse complement strand
TGCTCCCGGCGCTGGATGCGGGGGACCGGACCGAGGTGGTGCTGTTGCAGGGGAGCGCGCAGTTGCCTCCTCCCGCGCAGACCCAGCCCGCTCCAGCGCCGCGTCCGTCGCAGCCGGGCCACACCGCGGTGCCCGTGCCTCAGCGTCCGTCCTCCACCGCGCTGCCCGCCTCGGCGCCCCGTCCCGCTCCCGCGCCCCGGCCGTCCTCGCCAGGGCACCAGAGCCCCGTGCCCGTCGCGCGACCCGTTCCTCCCGCGCCCGCGCAGGGAGAGCCCACCGCGTCCGAGTCCGGGAAGGGCACGTGGAAGTGGGCGGCCCTGGGTGGCGGTCTCTTGCTGGTGGTGGCTGTCGTGGCGGTGGTGATGCTGCGCGGTCCCGGCTCCGTGTTCCTCAATTTGGAGGAGGGCGAGCACGTGTACGTCGGTGGCGTGCGGCTGGAGCCCGGCTCGAAGTCGCTGCCGGCGCCGCCCACCGGGCCGATGCTCATCGCCACGGCGTTGAACGGGAGGCTGCGGCGGTTCGGCACCACGCAGCTTCGCGAGGACATCGACGTGCGGACGCTGGCGGATGCGATGCCCCAGCCCGGGACACGAGGGCTGCTGAGCGTGACGAGCGGCGAGTCCGGGTGCCAGGTCCAGGTGGACGGCGCACCGCTGCCCAACCGCACGCCGGTGACGAAGGCCTCCATCGAGGCTGGCAGGGAGCTGGAGGTGGTGGTGAGCTGTCCTGGCGCCGCGAGCAAGCAGTGGGTGCTGGCGGTGCCCGGCCAGGAGATTGTCGTGACGGCTCGGCAACAAGACTGAGTGGCTGGCCTCGGGCCGCCTTCGGGTGGCCCACGAGGTTGAAGGACATGTGACCCATGAAGGGCTGGACGTTCTTCCCTCACCTCGTCGTGCGGACGACAGGTTTCCCATTCGACTGGTTGGAGCGGTTGGGGTGCCCGGAGTCGGCGACGTGGGCACGTCGGCTCGAGGCGGAGCGACGTGGGCTGGATGCGCTGCGTGCCCAGGGGCCGCGCGTGCGTCGCCCTCCGCGAGAGCTGCTGGCCGCGCTCAAGGCGGGGCGTCCCGTCAACACCGAGGGGATGGAGTCTCCGGAGCGCTTCGCGGAATGGAATGTCCGCGCCGCGGCGGCCCAGGAGGCGGAGGCCGGTTTCGCCGAGGCGATGGAGCGTGAGCTGGCGGCGGTGGAGTCCCAGCTCGCGACGCTGTGCCGCGAGCCGCGCTTCCTGGAGGCGGTCGCCAGCTCCAGTCCGCCGGTGGCCAAGGACCTGCTCGCGGGGCGCGAGGGCTCCCGGTTGCGTCGGCAGCTCGCCAGCTATCTGCAGCGGCTGTGCGCGAAGAACGAGACGATGGGCTTCTTCGGTCCCATCAACTACGGCCGCGTGGACCCGGACGCGCCCACGGGCGTGACGCTGAACTGGTCCGGCCCCGAGACGCTGGTGGGGCGCAACACCTTCGCGGCCTCGTGGCTGGTGCAGGGGTTGGTGAGGGCCATCGCATTCGACCCGGAGATCGCCTCGTGGCTGGTGCCGCGCCGCAAGGCCTTCGCGGAGATGCCCGCGCGCAAGGCGGGCCCCACGCCGGAGAGCGCGGAGGAGCTGCTGCCCCGGTTGGTGGAGCTGGCGGATGGGACGCGCACGCTGGCGGCCCTGGCGTCGTCCCTGGGCGTGGCGCCTGGCCTCGCCCGCGAGGCGCTGAGGCTGGGCTGTGACAAGTCGCTGCTCACGCACCAGCTCGAGGTGCCCTCCGCGGTGCACCACCCCGTGGACGACCTGGCGGAGCGTGTCGCAGCGCTGCCGAGCGCGGGTGCGCGGCGTCATGTCGAGGGCCTGAGCGCGCTGTTGGAGCTGATGGGGCGCTATGGCGCGGCGGACGCGAGCGGGAAGATGGCGCTCCAGGACGCCTTCGCGCGGCGGGCGAAGGAGCAGTGGGGCGTGGCGCCTTCGACGGAGCGCGGGCCCGCGTCCGAGTCCCACAACTTCTACCAGGACCGGCTCGCGCTGCGAGAGGAGTGCGGCGGGGACCTGCGGCTCGAGGTGGGCGGCGAGCGGGCGCGGGAGCTGGGGACCCGCATGGAGCCGGCGCTGGCGTGGATGGCCGAGGCGGCCTGGCGCACGCGAGACGCGGCGCGCGCCGCGGTGGCGCAGAAGGTCGGCTCACGCACGGTGCCCTTCTGGAAGGTGGCCGCCGCCAGCGCGGACCTGCCGTTGCCGCTGGACACGTCGATGGCGGAGCTGCTCGCGCAGTCCATTCCGGACGCGGCGGCGCGCGTTGTCGAGCTGGGTGACGTGGTGCCTCCCGCGTGGGATTCGGCGCGGGCCCTGCCGCTCGTCACGTCGGTGGACCTGCTCGTCGGGGCGGCGGACGTGGAGGCCTGGGGACGAGGCGACTACACGCTGGTGATGGGGGACATCCACGACACCGCGCTGGTGTGGGGCTGGGCGCTCCAGTTCCATCCTTCGCGAGGGAAGGTGGAGAGCGCCATGGTGCGTGCGCTCGGCGCCCTGCCGCGCGCGATGCCCCTGGTGACGGTGCTGCCCTCGCGTCGCACGGGGCTGTTGCCCTCGGAGTTTCCCGGACCCGTGGTGGAGCTGGGCGGTGTCAGCTCCCGCGCCTCCGCGTGGCGGATTCCGCTGGATGACCTGTTCGTCGAAAGCGACGGCAAGAGCGCGCGGCTGGTGTCGAAGCGGCTCGGCTCCGAGGTGTGCCTCTACAACGGCGAACTGGAGAGCACGGTGCATACGGCGTTCTCGCTTCCGCGCATCCGCCCGCTGCGGGTGTCGCTGGGGGAGCACACGCCTCGAGTCACGCTCGGCGGGGTGGTGGTGCAGCGCGAGCAGTGGCGGCTGGATGCGGCGGCGCGAGAGGCGCTGCTGGCTTGCAAGGACGACCGCGCGAGGCTGCGCGTCGCGGTGGGCCTGTGGGAGGCGCGCGGCCTTCCGCCGTGTGTCTTCGCGAAGTTCAAGGGCGAGCGAAAGCCCGTGCTGGTGGACGTGCGCAGCCCGCCGTTGCTGCGCGTCTTCCTCAACCTGCTGGAGCAGAAGGAGGAGGTCCTCCTCTCGGAGATGTTGCCCGGGCCGGAGCAGCTCTGGCTCCGTGGACCGGGAGGTCGCCACACGGTGGAGCTGCGCTGCACGCTGTTGTGGGGCGGCCCCCGGGCCGCCATGCCTCCCGTCACGGAGGAGGCGTGATGAAGTGGCTGGTGCTGCCTCCACACCGGGACATCACGCTCGTGCCCGAGGTCCCCGAGGGGTGGCACCTGTTGGACCTGGCGAGGGACTTCGGCCGCCGGGTCTTCTCCTCCGAGTCGGTGGAGGCGGAGGCCCTGGCTCGCGAGTCGTCGCCCCCGTCGCCCCAGACGATGCGGGAGCTGCTCCTGCTGCGAGTCGCGCAGGGGCTTCGTGACAGGGGGCCGATTCCGGAGCTTCGCGCCCTGGGCGCGGTGCTGACGGCGATTTCTGGCCCGCCCAACGGCGTCCACCTGCGTCTGGATGACGTGGAGCTGGAGTCCGGCACGACGGAGCGGAGTGGGGATGTCCAGCGCGTGGTGGGGCTGCCCGCGCCGTACTCGGATGACGTGGCGGGTGTCCTCGCGCGCTTCGAGGAGGCGGAGTGCGTCCGCGTGTGGCTGGAGCGTGACCTTCAGCTCCCCGCCGCCGTGTCACTCGCGCAGGCGTGTCCAGCGCATGTGGCTTTGGAAGTCGCCGGGCCCTTCGCCTGGACGCATCGCGAGGTGCTGGCGCGGATGCCCGCGTTCCGGCGTGCGGCGTTCCCGGAGCAGGTGCCCCCGCTGCGCTGGCGCGTGGCTCCGCTGCGGGGTGATTCCGGTTCGAGCGACCTCGTGTGGGTCGCTGATGCGCTGGGACTGGAGGTCGTCGCTCCGTATCCGGGGGGGGATGAGCACGACTGGGTGGAGTTCGATGCTCCTTCCGCCGACGGCCCGGAACCGGGGACGAGGCGACGGGAAGACTGGCTCGGTGCCTGCTCGTTGGACGAGGTGCGCGCGTACACCGGAGGCGCACGCTGGGCGGGCCACGTGTCGCTCGGGTCGCTCCTGGCGGCGGACGTGCTCGCGGAGAGCGGCTGTCACACGGTGGTGGTGGGGTTCTGCGGTATCGAGAACGGTCGGGTGGTGGACCCTGAGCGCCGCTTCATCTCGCTGGAGTCGCTCGTCGAGGGCTATCAACGGCTGAAGGCCGCGGGTGTGCGGGTCGTCGCGGAGTGGTGGGTGGGAGCGCCGGGCGTGGATGAGGCGTCCCTGGATGTCACGCTGGCCGCGCTGGAGGGCCCGCGCTTCTTCGACCACCTCGCGGGAGTGCGCCCGTTCCACGCGTCGGTGGAGCGCATCGCCCGAGTCCGCGACATGGCGCGCTGGTGGGGACAGCCCGGAGATCCTCCGGCGGACCGGGACTTGTCCCGCAGTCGCCCCATCGAAAAGCCGGGGACGATTGAGGGGACGCGCCTGCCCGCCGTGCTCACCTCGTTGGCGAGCCGCCTGCTGGGTCGCGCGCCGCTCAGTCCGGGCCGTGTCGCCGCGGCGTTCCTATACGGGCCCGTGGCTCCTGTGCCTTCGATAGCGCCTGCGCCAGACGCCGCCGCGCTCATCCGACTGGACGTGGACTGCGCGGTGGTGCGACTGCCGGCCTCGCTCGATGGCGCCCCGAAGCCCACGTGGTACGCGGCGAACCTGCGCACCGGGGTCGTGCTCGCGATGGATGCGCGCCTGGCTCCCGTGCTGTCCCGGCTGACAGCGCCTGCTTCGGCGTCGGCCGCGCTGGGCGCGGTGCCGGAGGCGCAGCGCGCGAAGGTGGTGGAGATGCTGGTGACGAAGTCCATCCTGGAGAGGACGCACGGATGAGCGAGCGCTGGACCTTGGGAGAGGTGTTCGTGCTCCGGCACGCCGGCTTCCCCTTCGATTGGTTGGAGTCGCTCGGGTTCTCCGACGAAGTGCTGGGCGAGGCGAACCTGCTGCTCGATGACGAGCGAGCGTTCCTGGACGCCGTGCGCGCCGAGGGCGATGAAGCAGGGGCCAAGGGCTTCCAGGACTCCTTCGAGCAGGGGAGGGTGCCCACGCTGAAGGCCCGCCATGGCCCCACGAGCCGCGAAGCCTTGGCGCGCTATCTCGTGCGGCGCGAGGCCCTCCAGGCGCGCCATGCGAAGGAGCGCGCGGACCTTCGCTCGAAGCTGCGCGAGCGCGCGGCGGACCCCGCCATCCAGGAAGCCGTGTTCCTCTCCAGCCCCGCGATGTTCGACAACGTCTGGGCCCGCTACCTGCGCGGCGGCGAGCAGAAGGACACGTCCGACGCGCGGCGCGTGGACCGACAGGTCTACACGTACCTCCAGCGCTTCTGCGCGAAGAACGAGACGACCAGCTTCTTCGGCCCCATCTCCTACGGCGAGCGCACCGACTCGGACGACTTCGACGTGCGCACGGTGGAGAGCGGCGACACCAGCCGCCGCACGTTCTTCTCGTTCTGGGCCGTGACGGAGCTCGCGCGCGCCGTGGGGCGTGAGCGGACGCTGCGGCCCCACCTGCCACTGCGCCTCAACCCCCTCTTCACGGTGACCCCAGGGCGCGCCTCATGTCAGGCGCTGCGACTGGAGGTGCCGCTGTCCGAGGGCGCCGAGCAGCTCATGGCCGTGCTGCGCACGCATCCGACGCCCGCGTCCGCGGCGCAGGTGCTCGGCCTCGCGGTTGAAGAGGTGATGCGCACGGCCCTGCCGCTGGTGAAGGGCGCGCTGCTCCTGTGGGGCCTGCCGTTCCGACCCAACGACTTCGCCACCTTCGAGAGCGTGCGTGACTCCGTCGCGGCCCTGCCGGAGCTGGAGGCACGCACCCTCTGGTTGGAGCGGTTGGACACGCTCGCGCGCCTGAAGGCCGAGTTCCAGACAGCGGACCTGACGCGGCGTCGCGCGTTGCTTCCGGAACTGGAGGCCCGCTTCACGGAGGCCACGGGCAAGCCCGCGCGACGCGGTGATGGCCAGGTGTACGCGGACCGGCTCATCCTCTACGAGGAGGCCAGCTCTCCCTTCCGTCTGCGCTTCGGCCGTCGCTTCACGGAGGAGCTCGAGTCCGCGTTGACCGGTCCCCTGGAGCTGTCGGCCGCCTACGGTGAGCGCGTGCAGCAGGGCTTCCGCGAGCAGGTGCGCGCCGCGCTCGGCACGGACGAGCGTCCCTTGGATCTCCTGGACTACGCCGTGCGCCTGCGTCCGGACGACGTGGCGGGGAGCCGCTTCTCTCCCGTGCCACCGGTGCTTCTGGATGAAGATGGCGCGCGGGCACGCTCGCTGCCGGTGGACTTCCTGGGCACCTCCACCCCGGGCGGCCGGTACGCGCTGCCGGACGTCTGCCTCGCTTCGAAGGGAGCCGGCGCGGGCTTCGAGGTGATGCTCGCGCGCGTGCACCACCACCTCATGCTCCGAAGCTGGCTGAGCGCCTTCTTCCCCTCGCGAGAGCGGTACTCGGCGGTGGCCTCGCGTTGGCTGGAGGCGGACCCCTCGGCGCGCGGACTGGTGGGCCTGTCCATCCGCCGACGCAACAAGGGCTTCTACGTGTTCCCCGGCCGCCGCCTCGTGTATGCGGTCTCGGACGTGCTGGACGTCGAAGACGGCGCGATGACGCCAGCCGATGTGAAGGTGCTGCCCACGCCGCAAGGGCCGGTGCTGGTGGACGGGAAGGGCGAGCGGGTGCACCTGTACCTGCCCCTGGATGACTTCTCGTCCTATCCGCCCTTCGCCGCGCTGGCACATCCCCAGGTGCTCCACGCGCCGCTGCGCACGAAGGGCAGCCACCTGCCTCGCCTGAGCATCGGCGGCGCGGTGTACCAGCGCGAGCGGTGGGAGCTGTCCTCGGAGAAGCTGGCGCGCCCCACCGGGTTCGACCTCTTCCTCGCCGCGCAGCGCGAGCGGCGCGCACGGAACTGGCCTCGCTTCGTCTTCATGCGCAGCTCGAAGGAGCGCAAGCCGTACCTCATCGACACCGCGAGCCCCTTCGCCCTGGACCTGCTCTCCCACCTCTCGCGCGAGGCGGAGCGGCTGTCCGTGGAGGAGATGTACCCGGCCCCCGAGCAGCTCTGGCTCCAGGACGCCCGGGGCCGCTACACCTGCGAGCTGCGGATGCAGTTCACCCGCTGGAGCGAGGGCACCTCGCATCTTTGACATCCGAGGCGGGTCCGCGAACAGAATGGGGCAAAGTCACTGCCAGTCCCTCTGGAGAGCCCATGTCTGGTGAGAACACCGTCGTCCCTGAGACTCGGAAGCTGAAGCGCCCGGTGGAGGAGATTCGCGCGGAGCTGATGGGCAACGCGGACGTGAAGGAGCAGGCGCGCCTCCTCCAGATTTCCGTCGAGGCCTACGTCGAGAAGATTCTCGACTACGCCCAGCACCCGCAGAAGCAGATGCCGCTGGAAATCACCCTCGACGGGGACCTCAAGGCCAAGGACCCCAGCGCCCCCACCGTGGCGGAGATCCAAGGCCACCTGGACAAGCTCATCAGCGGCGAGGTCATCATCAGCCGTGCGCAGCAGCGTGACGGCTTCAGCGCGGGGAAGGGTGATGAGCGCTACAAGGCCGCGCTCGCCTCGGACGAGGTGCTCAAGGGCGCCCCCGAATCCCGCGCCACCACCCCTGACCCCAAGGGCCCTCCGAAGGAGTGATCCTGATTTATCCGCGGGTTTTCTCCACCCCAGCCGACAAGGTGGGATGAAAACCCACGGAATTCCGTGGACTTGGAGCGCCCGTCATTTTTGTTCCAGGGCACACGGAACTTCGGCGGCGTCGGACCGATAACTCCACTGTCAGGCTGGCTCGCGACGGACGCGGAGCGACGCCAGACCTCCGGAGATCAAGACCATGGGCCTCTTCAAGAACATCGTTGGCAAGGCGCTGGACATCCTCAAGCCGGCTCTCACGGCCATCAACCCCGCGCTGGGCATCGCCGCGGGCTTCATCAGCGGGTTGGTGAAGGGTGAGAACCCGCTCAAGGCCGGCCTGAGCGCCGCCATGGACCTGTTCCCTGGCGCCAGTGTCGCGAAGAACCTGCTGAACAACTTCCCCGGCAAGTCCCTCCTGGAGGGCATGGGCGGCAACAGCCTGGTGAGCGGTCTGCTCGACCAGGCCTCCAAGCCGGGCCAGATCACCGACATCGCCCAGGACCTGCTGAAGGCGAACAAGGAGAAGGGCCTGTCGGAGCAGAGCCTGAAGAACGCGCAGGAGCTGTTCGCCAAGCGCATGGCCGAGACCGCGGTCGCCTGAGACACGCCGTCGACTTCGCACTTCCCCGGGCGCCGCACCCTGAAGCAGGGGCGGCGCCCTTCGTGTATTCAGGGGACAGCCCTCGTTTCACCTTGGTGAGTCTCGCGGATGAGTTCCAGCTCGGATGTCGTCGTCCTTGGCGCAGGCGTGGTGGGGTTGTCCGTGGCGAGGCGGCTGGCGGCCACCGGGGCGCGCGTGACGGTGCTGGATGCGGTGGACCCGGGCGGCCGAGGCTCTCGCGCGGCGGCGGGTGTGGCGATTCCCTCCGTGCGTCTCTACGACGACCCGGCCATGCTCGCCTTCTCGCGAGCGGGAAGGGCGACGCTGGCGGAGGACCTGGCCTCGCTGCCAGAGGGCCCCCTGCTGCGCCGAGGGCAAGGCATCCTCCGCATCGCCGCGGACGCGAAGGGACGTGACGCGCTCGCCGAGCGCGCGGCGCGGCACCCGGACGAACTGGGCACGTGGGTGGACGCGGCCCGACTCGTGGAGCTGGAGCCGGCGCTGGAGGGAACGCCGCTGCTGGGCGCGTTCGAGACGGCGCACGGCCACATGGTGGACACGGAGGGCTACGTCAACGCGCTGCTGGGCGCGGCGATGCGCGCGGGTGTGCGGGTGCGGCTCGGTGAGTCCGCGCGCTCCGTGGAGGAGACGGCCGAGGGCGTGGCGCTGCGGACCGATCGCGAGACGTTGCGCGCGGACCAGCTCATCGTCAGCGCGGGGCCGTGGTCCTCGACCTTCCCAGGGCTGCCACCGCTGCCGCTCAAGCCGGTGCGCGGACAGATGCTGGTGGTGCACCAGCCGGGCATGTCCCTCACGCGCGTCGTCTCCGGGCCCACGTACCTGGCGCCCTGGCGCGCGGGAGAAATCGTCGTCGGCGCCACGGAGGAGGAGGTCGGCTTCGTGGAGAACGTGACGCCCGCGGGCCTGCTGCACCTGAGTGCCACCGTGGCGAAGCTGGCGCCTCGGCTGCGGGAAGCTCGCTTCGTGCGCGCCTGGGCGGGCCTTCGCGCCGTGACTCCGGATGGCCGTCCGTACATCGGCCGCTACCCGGGCACGCGGCGCACCTTCGTGGCGACGGGCCTGGGAGGGCAGGGCATCCTCACCGGTGCCCATGCGGCCACGGTGCTCGTGGAGCTCGTCGCGGAGGGCCGCGCGGAGCTCGCCGCGCCCTTCGAGCCTGGGCGCTGACATCACCGTTTCACCGCCGTCCCTGGGCCGGAGCAGTCGAGGGGAATCCGACATGAGTGACGTGACTGACAACACCGTGAAGCCATCCGCCGTGAAGCACCTTCGCATCCCGTTGCTGCTGGTGACGGCGGCGCTGTCCATGGGCAGTGGCATGGGCAACCCGGGATGTGGAAGTTCCTCCGACAACAAGTGTCGCGGCGACTGCGCCATCGACGGCACCTACGTCATCCGCTTCGAGGACACGACCTCTCTCAGCGCCGACTGCGCCCAGGCGGGTCTGATGTTGCCGGAGGGTGGACAGCTCCTCATCACCCGCGAGGGTGACACCACGGTCGTCCGCGCCTCCCTGGGGGACGTCCAGCTCACCGGCGACTACTACGGCGGCTCCTACACGGGCATGTCGCTGAGCGGTCGCACGACGGTCCAGTTCAACGAGCAGCCCGATTCGGAGCTGAGCTTCTTCCTCAATGGCTACTTCGAGGAAGCCCCCGCGCGCGGCGACACGCGGGCCGTCTTCTCCGCGACGTACTCCGCCAGCCGGGTGAATGTCCCGGCGGGCGAGCCCGCGTGCGAGGTCTACCGTCGCTTCACCGCGACGCGCTAATACAGGCTGACCGAGTCGAAGGGCCGGTTCAGCTTGGTCCGGGGGCGGGGCAGCAGGGCTTGAACCGCCGCCGGGTCGCCTCGGCCCAGCGCGTCCACCAGGGCCTGCGTCTCCTTGGGCCAGGTGGAGCTGGCGCGAGCGCAGCGCAGGGCCTCGGACCAGTCGGAGCGCCCGGCGGCCAGTGACAGCCCCGCCAGACTCTCCGCGGCCTTGAGCGGCTCGCCGATTTCACGGGCGTGCTGCTCCGCGCGCGCGAACCAGTCCACCGCCGAGTCCATCTTCCCGTCGTCCAGGAACATCCGCCCCAGCTCCGCGGCGATGACCTGCCGGTGGAAGGAGTCTTTCAGGGCCTCCGCGCTGGCATACGCCTGCGTGAAGTGCTCCACGGCTTCCGCGCGTGCGCCCGAGGCGAACTCCAGGCCCGCCAGCCGGTAGCAGTGGTGCTTGGAGAAGTTGACGCCCCACTTCGCGCTGATGCTCTCGAAGCGCCGCCACGTGGCAATCGCGTCCGAGAACTGCCGCGCCGACTCCTGGAGGTAGCTGGCGTTGGAGATGAGGTTGATTTTCAGGTGCGTGGCGCTCGCGTCGTGCAGGTCTCCCACGCAGCGCATGGCGAGCTTCTCCTCCACCAACGCCTTGTCGAGCTTGCGCTCCTGGAACCACGTCAACGCGCACACGTTGCGCAGCCAGCCCTCCTGGAGCGCGCGGTCCGGCGCGGTGCTCTTCGCCAGCGCGGCCACGCCCGCCTCCACCTCCACGCGAGCGTTGGGGAGCTGCCCGAAGCGCTTGGTCAGCGTCAGCGCGCGGAACATGTGCAGCCGAGCCACCAGCTCCGGAGGGATGCGGCACTCCAGGCCCCGTCCGAAGGACTCCATCGCCGCGTCATGAGCGCCGGTGAAGACATGCACCACGCCCATGCTGCGGTGGAGCAGCGCCTTCAGCTCATCCACGTCGCCCAGGCTGCTCTTGTCGATTTCAATGGCGGGCGTGGAGAAGCCCGTGTCCAGCACGTCCCACGCCTGGGCCACGCGCGAGGCGAGCTGCGAGTCCGGGTCGCCGTCCAGCAGCGCCAGGCCCTGCTCGGCGGCCAGCATGGCGCCTTCGTAGTTCGTGGTGAAGAAGCACTGCCGGACGGCGAGGATGGACGCCGCCACGCGCGACTCGCGCGACTCCGACGCGTCCACCACCAACTTCAGGTAGCGGCCCTCCAGGTCCACCGAGGGCTCATCCCGCCGCGAGGACACCGGCCCCGGACCGGAGGCGTGGGGGACTCGCAGCCGGTCACTCAGTGCATCCAGGTAGGCCTGTCGTCGCGACTCGAAGACGGCGGCGCCGTGGGGACGTCGCATCCTCCAGCCAGTGAGCAGCAGCGTCCCCTCCAGTCCTTCGAGTCGCGCCCACTCGGCCGCGCGCATCACCGCGCGCAGGCTGACCAGGTCGCACTCTCCGGCGCCATGAAGCACCAGGGGGCGGCCGCTGACGCGCAGCGTCTCGACGATGGCGCGCGCGGCGACGGTGAGAATCCAGAATGCCTGCTCGGACTCGCGGTGGAGCCGACGCTCGGAGGGCGACAGCGCCAGGTCACCCAGGTCGGCGGCGCCCTGGATGGCGCCCGGAAACAGCCGGTTCCATTCCGACGGATGCGCCGCGGCCACGGCGCGGACGACCTCGGGGGCGGTCTCCTCGCAGGCGCGGAGGACCTTCCTCAACCCTCCGAAGGCGGTGGGCAGCGCCACGCCCACGTCCACTTCGATGGCGTGGGAGGGCAGCGCGGAAGGGGGACCTTGTTCAACGGACACCGCGAAGGAAACACCAAGCACAGCGGGTGGGGCGCTCACGGTGAAGTCCTCGAGAGGGGGTCGAGAAGGCGAGCCAGCTGGTTCGTCGACAGCCCTACTTTCACATTCTCTTAGCGGTCGAGCAATCCACCCCCGATGTATTTACCCACCGTCGGTGTTTCATGAAGTCGTGATGCGTCAATGGCATCACTCCCCTGGAGTGGGGGTGGTGACGCCCTGGCTGTGATGGAGGATGAGCCGGGGAAGCCAGCCGCCGAGTTTGCGGCAATGTCTCAGGGCGGACATGCCCATTTCCTTGTACGGCACCCCGCGCGCGCCCCGGCCGAAGTAGTGGATGACCCAGGCATTCTCCAGGAGCCACGCCACCTGGTCCTCTGACAGACGCAGCTCGCCGGTGAAGCCGCTCTCGGAGGCCCAGTTGAGCCGGCCGGTGGGCAGCGACTCGACGAGCTTGGGGTGGACGCCGATGAGGCGGTTGCACACCGTCTGGTCCGTCCAGTGGTCCCAGTCCGTTTCGGGAACGGCCATCATCGCGGCGAGCCAATGCTCGGCGAAGGCATCGCCCGGTGGGCTGGCGCAGACCCCGGCGCAGCGGCGGCGAGAGTCCCAGCACTCCTCGCCGATGGTGAATCGCTCCACGGCGGGCAGCGGGCGCAGCGTCACGGTGTCGAACGCGTCCAGGTACCAGCCGCCGTTCTGGAGGAGCGCGAAGGCCCTCATGCGTCGCGAGGCGACCTCCAGCCTCGTGGTGCCCAGGCGGGAGCAGTGCTCGGCCAGGTCCTCGAAGTGGGCGCCGGGGAGCAGGGGTTGGTAGCGGCGGATGCCAGGCTCGTCGCAGTAGATGAAGGTCCTGGCCTGGGGATTGTGTTTCATCGCCGAGCGGATGGCGGCGACGACGGTGGGGCGAAGCGCGCCGCCGTGGAAGCAGAAGTTGAGAGCGGGAGTCATGTCGCGTTCAGGCCGCGAGGAGGGCGTGGACGGCGTCGAACGCGTCGCCCATCAGCGCGCGCACCGTGTCGGTGGGGTGGGGGTGCCAGTAGCGATGGTGGACGCGCTTCGGGTCCACGTTCGCATCGTGGATGCACGCGACGAAGAAGGACGGGTCATCGAGCACGAGGAGCTTGCGGGACGGGTCGCTCCAGAGAAAGCGCGCGTCCTCGCCGATGTTGATGTCGGGGAACGGGTTCCGGCTCCAGAACGACTTCGTGTAGCAGAGCGTGTTGCCGGAGACCCAGGGCCGCTGACCCGGAGGATAGACGTACTGCCAGGAGCGGTCCGTCGCGGGCTGGTGGTAGTAGACGCGCGTGAGGCCGCAGACGGAGGCGCCCGAGTCGAGCAGTGACGTGGCCTGGTAGCGAAGCCGATGAGGCGCGGACCAGTCGTCGTCATCCCAGTGGACGATGAGCTCGCCGCGCGCGGACTGACAGGCGAGGTTGCGCTTGGCGCCCACGGAGTGCCGCCGCTCCAGTCTCACGTAGCGGATGCGAGGGTCCTCGGGGAGGAGGTCCTCCACGGGCTGGGTGCCATCGTCGACGATGATGAGCTCTCGCTCCGGCCAGTCCTGCGCGAGGAACCAACGCACCGCCAGCGGGACGAACTGGCGTCGGTTGAACGTGGGCATGATGCAGGACACCGTGGGCTGGGCGCCGTGTGGCAACGGGGCGTCCGTGGGCCGTGGTTCCTCGGTGCTCGGGGCCACCTCCTGGCGCGTGGCCATGGCGCGCTTTTCGAGCACGGCCAAGGTGCCGGCGGTGCGGAGCGCGCGGTAGCGACCCTCATGGACCAGCTCGCGGACAAGGCGCTTCACGCCAGGGAAGTAGTCGGCGCAGTCGTGGAAGGCGACCAGTCCTCCGACGACGAGCGAGGGCTCCAGGTGGAGGAAGTCCGCCAACACGCTGGCGTAGTCGTGGAGTCCGTCCACCAGGAGCAGGGAGATGGGTGCGCCCCAGGGGACACCAGGGGCGTGCTGATGATGGACCTGGATGCGGGAGGCGAGTCCGCTCCTCTGGAGCGTGCGCGCGAGCTTCTCGCGGGTGGAGCCCATGTGCTGGAGGTTGCCGCCGCGCGCACCCACGACACCGTCACCCGGGTCGATGGCGTGAATCGGAGGAGCGACGCCAAGCGATTGGGCCACGCGTCCGAGGACGACGGTGGCCTTGCCGCAATAGCTGCCCACTTCGACCACCGCGTGTGACGTGGGCAGCGACGTGAGCGCGCGAGAGGTGGCGGCGATGAGCAGGTCCGCCTCGTCGTCCGTGAGCCAGCCTTCGACTTCGCGCATCTCCGCGAGGATGGGCCGCGTGAGCAGCAGACCGGGCGACTCCGCGCGAGCCTCGTCCATCACGGGCGCGACCGCTGAAGGAGCGGGCACCTCACCGTTCTCGGGCAGCGGCGCGAGGCATGGCAGCACTCCCGCCACGAGCGTGGAGGGCTGCTCATACCGCCCGAAGTGATTGCGCACGTGAGCACGCAGCGGGTCGTCGAACTGGCGCGGGATGGGGTGCGCCCAGAACACATCAGGCGAAGCCATGGCGGCGTCGAGCTGCGCCGTGGAGTACCGGACGCGATAGCGGACCAACTCGTAGTTACACGGACTGACGAGCACGCGGTGGCCGAGCAGGGCCGTGAGCGTGGGGAACAGCACCTCCTCGGTGGCCCAGATGCGCGAGCGGCGGAGAATGTCCTGGAGCTGCATGTCGCGCTCGAACAGCGAGACGAGGTCGCGGGCAGCCTCCGCGCTGAAGACCGTGGACGGCCAGAAGGTCCAATGGACGAACTGCGATTCGCCCTGGGGGAACTTGCGGAGGAAGGGACGCCACAGGTCCACTTCGCGCCGGGCATGGACGGCGGGAGCCGTGCGAGCCCCCGGGCCATGCGGCGCTTGAACGTTGCCCAGCAGGCCGGCGCCGGGATTCGCGGAGAAGAACGCACGCAGGTGCTCGGAGTAGCCGGGCCGCAAGCCGAGCTGGTCCGAGTCCACGATGGTCATCGCGTCGAACGGATGGTGCTCCAGCGCGAAGCGGAAGCAGTCGAGCGCGAAGTCATGCAGCCAGCCCCACTTCATCGGACGCGGGGTGGGGTGGATGACCGCGTTGTACTGCTCGAAGGGGAAGCCCTCGAACAGCTTCGAGTCGTGCCCGCCGTTGTAGAGCAGGATGAGCGAGCCTGGGTCCAGGTGATGCAGGTTGCGCACGAGGTCGACGACGCAGTCGGGACGCTCGTGGACGAGACAGGCGTAGACGTGTCGGAACATGGTGCTCAGACCTCGGTCAGGTCCACGGCCTCGAGCTTCAGGCCAAAGTGGTCCGCGGCGCGCGCCAGGTCCTTCTTGGGCACGGTGGCCTCGTTGGCGTCGTAGACGATGACGTGCGTGCAGCCCGCTTCGCGACGCTGGTCGATGTCCCTCCAGGCTTCCGCGGACAGGGCCTCGCGCACGAGCTGCCAGTCATCGTCGAGCTGACCCAGGAATCCGAACGCGTCCAGGCCCTCTCGGAACAGCAGGGGCGCTTGAAAGCCGAACCCCAGGTAGTGATAGGCGCGCAGCCCCTTTCCATCCGCCTCCACGGCATCGAAGCCGAACCAGGTTCTCGGGTCCTTGGGGTCGGGCTTGGAGACCGTGGGCGGGCGAGGATGGCTTCGCTCATAGAGCACATGAGGATGTCGCTCGGGATGGGCGCCGCGCTGGAGCAGGTCCATCAGTGACACCTTGTGCCCCTCCGCTTGGAGCTGCCGGTGACGCTCGTAGCCGAGCGGCAGCACGAAGGAGCTCAAGTCATAGGGCCACAGCGAATGGTCCGGACTCGCGGAGAGGTCGAAAATCTGCGGGACGGGGGAGTGCCCCAGCCTCCAGAGCCAGTCGGATTGGCTCCGGATGAAGTGCTTCTTGGCGCGAGGTGCCTCGGCGGGCGGCGCGTAGGGTTGGGCGAGCCGCGCGATGACGACCTGGAGCGCGCGCATGGTGGCGTCGCGTGGCACGGGCGCGGCGGCGATGCGCTTCCACAGCGCGGACGGGTTTTTGCCCGCGAGGTGGGCCGCGATGCTCAGGCCCGCGATGTTGGACAGCGCGGCGGGCGCGGTCAGGTCCGCGTCATCGAACCCTTCGAAGTACGTGGAGATGAGCCGGTCCGCGAGCGCGAGCGCCCGTTTCACCAGCGGCGCGTCGCCTGCGATGAGCGCATGGAGCACGGGTTGAAGCGAGTTGGGCCGCAGCCCCGGGTCCTCCTCCCAGTCGGACAGCAGCACGCTCGCGGAGGCGCGCAGTCGGTAGCGGGTGGAGCAGAGGTTGACCCAACACATCACATGCCTCCTGAGCGCCTGGCGCGGTTCAAATCTTCTCCACCCGCACGACGACATTGGCCACCACGAGCTTCACTTCATCATCCTTCATCGCGAAGTTCGTCTTGAGGTAGCTGGCGAGCTCGGCGCGGATTCGCGCGGCGATTCGCGCGAGCTTCGCGGCCGGGATGTGGGCCTGACCCGCCAGGAAGTAGATGACCTCGACCCTTCCCGCCTTCAACGCCGCGTTGACGCGCTTGACGGTCTCCTGGTCGGTCTGCCCTGCCGTGGCGCGGGCCAGGTTGCCCTGCAGGTTGTCCGTCGTCGCGGACAGGGGATTCTCGCGCGTGCGCCCACTGGGCTGCACGGTGCCCACCTGCTCGGGTGGGACGTATTTGACACTCTGCGGTGTCTTGCCTCCGAGGAACTTGGCCTCGCCGATGACGACGCGGTCCTGCGCGGGCGTGGCACCGGGGGCGAGCCCCGCGACGTCGAGGCCGGAGTGGGTGAGGGCCTTCTCCTCGGAGACAATCGAGATGTACTTCGGGTTGTCCGCCTTCACCTTCGCGGTCGCCGCCGCCTCCGCCTCCTTCTGCTGCTTGCGTCCCTGCGCCGAGGCAATCCACGTCCCCGATTTCGGTTCGCCCTTCTTGCGCCAGTGCCACTCGGTGTTCTCCGAGTCGATGCAGTAGAAGTGCTCGGCGCCGCGGGCCGAGGACTTCCATTCGTAGCGCACGTCGCCCTTGGCGCCCTCGGGGCGCACCGTCTTCACGTAGTCCTCGTCGATGAGTCCCTTGTCGCTCACGCCCTTGAGCTGCTTCGGGTTCATCTCGGCGTCGACAGCGACTCCGGCGCCCTGGCGGATGACCTCCAGCTTCGTGAAGCCGAAGCGCGACTTGATGGGCCCCAGGCCCTTCTTCAGGTCGCCGATGCGCTTCTCCTTGCCCCGGTCCGCCGCGAGGTAGCTGTCCAGCGCGGCCATGCCGTTCTTCCACCGCTCGGCGATGGGCACCTGCGACTCCGGCCCCGCGCCCTTGGCCTTGCCGAACAGCTTGCGCGCCAGGGCGACCAGCTTCGCCAGCACCTTGTCGATGGCGCGGTCCACCATCCCCTGCACCTTGAGGATGGTCTCCTTGATTTTGTCGCTGATGCCGCCCAGGCCGATGAGCCGCGCCAGGAAGCTGATGACCACGGGCACCGCGCGCCCCAGTGCCTGCTCAATCCAGTTGGCCGCGCCTCCAATCGCTCCCGTGGCGATGGCGTGCACCGAGCTGATGATGGCCTCGATGAGCGACATGATCTGACTGGCGCGCTCGATGAAGAACATCACCGTGTTGTAGATGGCGAGGACGGCCTGGATGATGGCGCCCGCCGGGTTGAACATGGAGATGATCTTCGTGATGGCCTGTTTGACGACGGTCTCGATGAGCCACGACTTCAGGGCCTCGATGACCATGTCCTTCAGGTTGCCGAGGTTCTCCTTCATCTGTTCCCACATCGCCGCGGGTCCAGACGTGATGAGGGTGCGCACCAGCTCGAAGACCTTCTCCAGCAGGCCCACGGTGCGTTCGCCCAAGAGCTTCACGGCCTTGGCGCGCATGCGCTCGTAGGTGATGCCGAGCACCGCGAGCACCAGCTTGAGGATGCTGGGCAGCGTCAGGTCCGTGGGGATGGGGATGCCCGCCTGCGCCAGCGCGCCGAAGAGCCACTGCATGAAGCCGCGAATCAGGTGGGCCTTGATGTTGCCCAGGAACTGCTGGACGCCCAGCTTGATGGCGGAGATGAGGTTGGACAGGAACCCGATGGGGTCCGCGAGGATGAGCTTGATGGTCTCCCAGCCCTTGCGCAGCAGGGCCATCAGCTTGTCCTTGAACTCGGTGAGGATCTTGATGACCTCGCCGATGGCGTCCGCCAGCTTCTTCAGCGCGCCGGCGTTCTCCTCCTCCAGCTTCTTGAGCGCCGCGTCCGCCTTGTCGAACGCCTCCTTGTATTTCTGGGCCAGCTTCTGGGCCAGGTCGTTCTTCTTCGCGTCAATGCCGCTTCTCAGCTCGTCGAAGCGCTCGCCCACCGCCTTCTGGGCTTCTTGCCCCACGCCCTGCAAATCACGCGGGAGGCTGTCGACATAGGTCTTGATGGCGGCCTGGCCTTTGTCCACGTCCGCCTTGGCCTGGGCCAGCCGGTTGTCCACCGCAGTGGAGATGCGCACCGCGAGCGCATCCATCTTCGAGGCGAAGCGTGTGCGAGCCTGCCCGAGGATGACCTTGATGCCCTCGGGCACGGGGCGGAACAGGTCCGCCACCCAGCGGGCCTTGCCCGTCAGGCCGCTGTAGCGGTCGTCCTTGAACTTCTCAATCTCCCGGTCCGCATAGGACTTCATGTCCGACAGGGCGGCCTCGGCGCCCAGGTCGAACATGCGCATGACGTCCGCTTCGAGCGTGGACAGCCGCGAGTCCACCCGTTGCTTCGTCTGCTGGTACATCCGCTCGATGTTCGCGGTGACTTCCTTGCGCCGGGCCTCGTCCTTCTGCTTCGCCAGGAGCTGGCGCGTCTTCACCTTGCTGTTGCCGGACACTCGGACGCCGGCCATCTGCGCCACGCCGGCACGGGCGTCCCCACCGGCCTTCGCCTTGGCCTGACCGAGCGTGCCCGTCTCGCTCGCGCGGTACTTGCCGGGCGCGGCCCCCGCGGTCTTCTCCACCTGTCCCTTCTCCGAGAGCACCTTGGAGAAGCGTGGGTCGTTCGCCTTCTTGAGCTGGTCGGGCGTCAGCTCCGCGTCCTTCATCTGCTGGTCCGCGTCCTGCTTGCCCTTCTGCAGCGCCTGCACCTGGGTGTTCGGCTTGGGCGCGGGCATGGCCTCGGCGCCGTTGACCGGAAGCGACTCGGGCGCGGGCTCGGAGGGCATGGCCGAGGACTGTCGGGCGGGCACGCCACTGGGGTCCGGAGCCGCCGCGGTGGCGGCCTCCGTGGGGCCCGTCGCCGCCTGCTTGGTTTCGCTGACGCCTCCGGCGACGCTGTCCTTCACCTGCGCCGTCTCGTTGCCCTCCATGAAGCTGTCGGCGTCATCCAGCGTCTTCGGCATCACCTTCTCGATTTCCGCGCGCAACATCGCGAGGAAACCGTTGGGCTCTGTCTTGGGCGCTTCCGCCGCCTTCATGGCGTCGACTTGATTGCCCTTCGCGCCCGCGAGCTGTTCGGTGGGCGGGGACACGGCGGCGGCCTGCGCCTCCGCGGCCTTCTGCGACGCGGGGGGATGCTTCTTCGTCTTGTCAGAGCTCTTCTTGAGCTGCTCGATGACCTTGCGAAAGCGCGGGTCCTTCTCCGCGTCGCCACCGACCTTGATGGCCGCGCCTCCGGGAGCCGCCGCGCTCGTGGCCCCGGCGCGCGCGGGCGCCGCTCCTCGCGCGGCTGCGCTGGAGGCGGGTCGGGCGGATGCGCGGGCGGGAGGCATCGGGAGTTTCTCAGCCTCGCAGGGACTGCGTGGTGGCCCGGCGCAAGGGGCAGACGTCTCCGGACTTGCGGTACTCGCGCGTCACCCCGGCCTCCAGGTGCGCGGAGCCGAGCGGCGCCTGCTCCTCCAGCGCGAGCAGGGACGCGTGCAGCACCGCGTTGCGAATCTGTCCGCCGCTGAGCTGGCAGCGCGCGGCCACCTCGCGAAGCAACTGGCTGTCCACCGCGTGCGCCGGAGGCAGGTGGAGCTGCCACAGCGTCCAGCGCTCGGAGGCGTCCGGCGAGCGGAAGTCCACCACCACGTCCATCCGCCGCTGGAACGCGGTGTCGATGGCGTCGGACGCGTTGGTGGTGACGATGAGGATGCCCTCGTAGGACTCGATGCGTTGGAGGAGGTAGTTCGTCTCCAGGTTGGCGTAGCGGTCCGTGGAGGAGCCCACGCCCGTGCGCCGCGCGAAGAGGGCGTCGCCCTCGTCGAAGAGCAGCACCACGTCCAGCTCCTCGGCGAGCGCGAAGATGCGCGCGAGGTTCTTCTCCGTCTCGCCGATGTACTTGTTCACCACCGACGACAGCTCCACCCGGTACACGTCCAGCCCGAGCGCCGCCGACACGAGCCGCGCGGCCAGCGTCTTGCCCGTGCCGCTGGGACCTTGGAAGAGGGCGCGCACGCCCGCGGTGAGCTGTCGGGCCAGGGCGACTCCCATCGCCGCGCCCATGCGCTCCCGGTGACGGCAGCGCGTCTCCAGCAGGCGCAGCTCGCGCAGCGTCTCGCTCGCGACGGAGAGCTGGCTCCAATCACCTGGAGTCGTCACGCGCACGGCGAGGGTGTCCAGGGCCTGTCGGTTGAGCGCGCGCGTGGCCTCGCGCACGTCGGGAGGTTCGATGCGCTCCCGGCCCGCGAGCGCCGCGTGGGCCTGGGCCAGCCGGGCCGCGCGCCGGAGATGTCCACGGGTGAGGCGGAAGCCCGTGCTCAGCGTCTCCAGGGCGGGACAGGCGCGGCCCGCGAGTCCTCGCTCCCAATGCAGCGCGCGTTCGTCCGGCCCCGGCATGGCCACGTCCAGCGTGAGCGCGCGGTCGACACCGTCGCCAGTGACGCCACCCAGTCGTCCGAGCACGACGCCCAGCGGACCGTCGAGCCCCTCCAACGCGGGAATCTCGGCGGCCTCACCCGGAGGCGGGTCTGTCACCGCCACGGGCATCGCATGGAGCAGCGTGGCCAGCGGGCCCACGACGCGCCAGCGTGCATCCTCCCCCTTCTGGAGTCCGTCCACCTCCAACACGCCGCGCCCGAGCGAACGCGCCACCGAGCGGAGCAGCGTGCGCCGTCCATTGTGCCGAGGCCCGCGCAGCACCAGCGCGCGCACTTCGTCGGTGCCGAGCAGGGTGGGGAGACGCTCCAGGGCGTCGCGAAGTGACTCCGGAATGATGAGTGGCTCGTCCTGCTCCAGCCGCTCCAGGGGATGATGTTTCATCCACGGTGTGGGCTTGTCGGGAGCCTCGCCGCGCAGCGCATCCCAGACCGCGCCGGGGACATGGAGCGCCCACTCGGAGCGAGGGGCCTCGCGGTCCGTCACCTCCACGAGCCCCAGCTCCATCAGGCGACGCAGCCGTCCGCGCGTCTCACCCCGGTCCTCGTCTCCGCGCCAGCCCGCGTTGAGCAGGCCGAGCGTTGGACGGTGGAGCGTGGGCGTGCCCTGGAGTGACGCGAACAGCGCGCCGAAGCGGGCGTCTTCCTCCACCATGCCCACCGCGAGCAGGAGCGTCAGCGTGTCATGGTCCAGCAGCGCGGCCCGGCGCAGCGCGCGCAGGGGGAGGTGTTCGGTGACGTCTTCCTCCCAGGCGGAGATTGCCTCGGCCCACGGGCCCGCGCCGCTCGACACTTCCAACGGGTCGATGCCCAGCTCGGTGAGCTCCGTCCGGTAGGCTTCGAGGAAGGGGAACCGCGCGAGCAGGGAGTCCTCGCCACCGCACAGGCTCGCGCCTTGGGCGAGCACTCGCGACACGGCGGCGAAGAAGTAGAGCTTGAAGTGCTCGTGCGCCGCGGACTCAGTGGGAGGAGGCTGGGAGATGGACATGGCGCGCCTCGGGCTCACTCGAAGTGGAAGGTGAGGTGTCGCCCCTCGGAGGGCAGCCACCCGATGTCGCGGTCCAGGCCGGCGATGCGCACCGCCAGCGGGAGCTGGGCCAGGAACAGCACCACGTCCACATGCCCCTCCGTTACGTGCAACCTCGCGTCGTGTGCGAGCAGTGTCGCGTCCAGGGCTGACGCATCGTCCGGCGACACCCCCAGCGCGCGGCACAGTCGAGCGCGACAGAACGGCACGAGCCATCCGAGCCAGCGCTCCAGGGGCTCGGTGTCGAGCGGACCTGTCTCGTCACCTCGGGACAACGTGAACGACGACACGGAGGAGTAGGGCGCAAGCTCGCTGTTCATGAGTGCCTCCACGTCGTGTCCATCGCAGGGGACATCGAGCACGAGGAAACCCGCCGCGTGGTGCACACGCAGCCGTCCTTCGACAACGCTCCACGTCCACTGGGTATCGCGGAACGTGCGTAGCCACGCGGGTGGGATTCGCCAGGCCTCGGGAGGCGTGAAGTCCTGACCGGGAAGGACTCCAGGCTTCCGGCGGGCGAGCAGTGCCAATACCTTCCACACCGGGTCGGTGGGACGCGGGTCCACGCACAGGCGTCGGCCCACGAGCGTGACGAAGTCCCACAGCGACAGCGGCAGGTTCGGATGCGCCGGCATCGAGAAGTCGCCGTACAGCTCCAGGAACAGGCCCAGGTTGACCAGATAGAAGAGGCCGCCGAGGCGTGTGGAAAAGGGCAGTCCCCACGCGCGTCCGGAAGGTGGCTCGAGCTCTCGGAGTGGCGTCGGTGGTGTCGTGGTGTGCACGGGGGACCGCGAAACGTCTTCAGTCGCGGAGGCGGGTGAGGCCTCGCGGGACAACGGGCTCTCGGCGCTCGGCGCGACCTCGATGGGCCGCGACACGCCGTCGATGTGCGAACGCTCCCCGACGCTTTCACTCGCTGTCGAGGCTTCGGCCCGAATCAGCACGGGCACCGCAACGTGCTCCTCGAAAGGTGCTGTCTCGCGAGGGGGCCGCGCCGCGGGTTCCTCGACGGGGGCCGTGAAGGCTGTGACGTCAGGAGCGGATTCAGCGTGCAAACTCGGAGGCGCGCTGACCGCGAGAGCTTCAGTCGAGGCCTCGTGCCGAGCCGCGCGAGGTGCGACGGGAGAGGGGACCGACAGCGACTCCTCCATGTTTCGCCAGGTGCCGACGGCGGGGAGAAACTCCGGGCGACGTGCCTCCACTGGCACGCGACGCAGCGTGAGCGCGACTCCGAGCAGGGCCGCGTGTTCACGTGAGTCCTTCAGGGTTCGCACTTCGGGGGCCCAGGACTCCCAAGGGGCGGTTGTCGCGTGGGGCGCTCCACCTGCCCCCACCGGACCCTCTGGCTCGACAGCGGCCATGGGCTGCTCGTCGTTCGCATCGCGTGCGGGCGCATCGAGCGCGGTGGCGGACAGGCCATGTACGCGAAGCACCCGTGTGAGCAGCTCACGCGCTTCCGGAACGGTGAACAGCGACACCACGGAACGGACCTCCCGTTGCCGGGTGAGGAACTCCAGCGCGCTCGGGACGTACTCGGGCGCGCGCAGCCATTCGGTGACGACGGTGCGGGCCAGGTCCGCGTTGGGGAACAGGCCCCTCCACCACCAGTGGGCGTTCGCGAGGCCACGGCTCACGTCGCTCGCCAGACAGGCCAACAGCTCGGAAGGGTCCGCGAACAACACGGCCTCCGCGCCAGCCGGCACGACACCCCGCGCGGGCCTCGCGGCGCGGGCCACCTGCTCTCGCAGCACCGAGGACAGCGCCTCGTTCCACGCCGCGGGTGGACGCAGGGCCTGCTGGCTCACGGGGAGCACGCCGGGCTTCGGGTCCATCAACCGCCGGATGCACACCGTGGCGGAAGGCGGCAGGCCCGGCGGAAGCAGGTCGGCGCCCGCCAGCACGGCTTCCAGCCGCAGCCTCGCCGAGAGCGGCTCCAGCTCCGCCCCGCGCAGCCGCAGCCGCTGGATGACCGTCCTTCCTCGCGCCGCCTGCTCATGCATCGTCTCGACGTCCTCGTGGGTTCGACGTGATGAAAATGAGGCGATGCCACGGGTCCGGGAGCCCTCGTCACGAGGACTCCCGGAGGCCAGACCTCAGTCCCCGTCGTGGTGCTTGCGGCGACGGCTCGCGAGGAACCCCAGGGCCACGAGCCCCAGGACGCCGGTGGAGCCGCTCGGACGCGTGTGCTTGCAGGGACAGCCCTCCGTGGGAGGCACCGGTGGACTGGAACCGCCGTCATCTCCCGTGCCGCCGTCACGCTCGGAGCCGTTGTCCCGAGGCTTTGGCTCCACTGGCTCCAGCTTCGTGACCGGGCCCTTGGCCACGGGCGTGCCGTTCACGAGCACGATGATTTCGGTGCGGTCATCAATCCCGGACAGGCGGACCTCGTAGGTGCCGTCGACCCTGGGCGTGGTGGCCGGGGCCTGCCTGCCCTTGCCTTTGAACTGCACGACGACGCGGTCCTCGAAGCCCGGGCCCACGTAGTTGCCCAGCGCGTCCCGCGGGGTCAGCACGAGCACGTAGCTGCCAGTGTCGACCCTCGTCACCTTGACCTCGAACTTTGGGCCAAAGGGCAGCACCTCCACCTGGGTCTCCAGGAGTTCCGCGCGTCGCACTGGCTCGCCGGCGGGGCCCCTTATCAAGAGCTGGAAGTGGAAGCGGTACGTGCCGGGCGTCTGCGTGTCCGCGAACACCAGCTTGTAGATGCCGGGCGCGGTCTCCTTCAGCGCCAATGAGTCCTTTCCGACGGTGGTCCCCAGCTTCCTCAGGAACTCGGGGTTCCTCATCAGCGTGTCCAGCTTGGCCTGGTACGGTGACACCGGGTCCGGCCCCTGTTCGACGCGACCCTCGGCGCGCGTCTCGTGCATCAGCGTGCCCAGTGCCCCGTTCGGCGTCTCCACCAGGACGGTCAGCTCGCCGTTGTTGAGCTTCTCCAGCGGCTTGCCGTCGAACGACACCTGCGCGACGACCTCGAGCGGCTGGCCCGCGGAGTGCCGCACCTTGTCCAACGAGAGTTGGAAGTCGAGGCTCTTCTCCTGCACATAGGCCGCGAGCTGGTACGGAATGGCGGGGCTCGCCGTCCCGGGGATGCGGCTCACCGTGAGCTGCCACTTGCCGACCGGCCCCGCCTTGGGGAAGTCATAGCGGTTCAGGACGTGGCTGCGGCCCGTCTTCACCGCCACGGGCTTCGGGTTGCTGCCATCCGGCGCGGTCACCTTGAGCGTCACGGGCTGCCCGCGCGGGCTCGTGGTGAACCAGCCCACGTTGACGTAGAGGCTCTGCACGGTGCCGTCCACGTCGACGGTGCGGCTCGCGGTGTTGGTGCCCGCGGGCAGGGTGGTGGAGCTCTGGAGCAGCGTGGCCAGCGTGTTGCCCTTGAGCGCCGCGACCAGTTGCTGCGCGAAGGCCGTGGTGGTGCCGCTGCTCGTCGTCAGGTGGTTCTGTCCGGCAGTCTGCTGGGAGACGGCGTTCATCAGGTCCGCGTACGGGACGGCGCCGCTGGCCACCGCCACCGTCAGCATGGGGACGCAGTGATTGGTGAGGCGCTCCGTCGTGCCGGGAGTGACTTCCAGCACCTTGAAGCCGATGTCCGGGCCCGTGCCGTCCTTCACCATGGGATTGACGTTCTGCATGCCGTCCGTCATCACCACGAGCGTCAGGTCATTGACCTTGTCCTCCTGCCACGCGGCGAGCGCATCCCGGATGCCGCCGCCCATCGCCGTGGTGCCCGCGGTGACATTCGCGTTCACATGGCTGACGGCCTGCTCCCACGGGTGACCGCCATCCATCAGCGCCGGAGCGCGCTCGACGAACAGCTTTCCGTTGAACTTGGTCGGCTCGGAGTCGCTCTCGAAGTAGACGAGCGCCAGCCGGTCCCTTCCCAGCCCCGAACCGCCCGCCTCACTCAGGGGATCCAACCCCTCCACCTCCCAGAAGTGGATGAACTGCTCGGCGGCGCTCTGCAGCGCGAGCCACTTCTGCACGTTCATCGAGTCACCGGGCGTCGCCGAATCCATGCTGCCGGAGCGGTCCAGCACCAGCGCCACGTCCATGGGGATGCGGCCCCGATTCACACCCGGAGGCGGCAGGGTCCAGTTCGTCAGGCCCTTCACCCGTCGCGAGGAGCAGGTGCACTGGTCCAACGATGGCGCGGCGAACGTCGTGGTGCGATAGCCCGTGAGGTTGTTGAAGTTCGTGGCGTCCGGCGTGAAGCGAATCGTCCCGGAACCATCCTGGGCGGGCTTGATGCCGCAGAGGTTGTCCAGGGCGGCCAGGACGTCCCGCCGCTTGTAGTCGATGATGATGGCGTTGGTGCCGGCCCCGACGATGAACACGTTGTCGCCGTTGGCCAGGTTGACGGGCCCGCCGCCCACCACCACATCGGTGTTGCCCATGGACGTCTCGAAGTTCAGCGTCGCGCCGTTCTGAATCGGCGTGCTGGACTCGAGCATCACCTTCACGCGGGTGATGGGAATGGTGGTCGCGGGCGCGGAGATGGCCAGTTCGTGCGTCGCTGCCAGGGAGCCCGTCGCCCCCAGGAGGAAGGGGAGCGCGAGCCAGGAAAGCCTCTTGGAATGTCTTGGCATGTGGTGGACCTCAGGGCTTGTAGATTTCGAGTGCCTGCGTGGGAGACATGGCCGTCCCCACGCGCACCTTGATGTTGACGATCTTGCTGTCCCCGGAGAGGTTGATGCCCGTCAGGGACGAGGGGATGGTGACGACGAGCCGGCTCGGCAGCGTGGACGTGCCCAGCGGCTGCACGCCAATGGGCGTCCCCGAGGTGCCATCCCGGGGCTGGTCGTCGAAGAACACGCGGATGTTGGTCAGCGTGGTACCGAAGTTCTGACCGTTGATGATGAGCTCGCCGCCCAGCGGGGCGTTGGCGATGCTGAAGGGAGTGATTGCGGGCAGCGGCGTGCCGGTGGGCCCCAGGATGATGAGCTGCGAGGACGTCGCGCCCGCGGGGTTGGTCACCACCACCGTCACCGTCTTCTGCTGGCCGGCCGCGGGTGGGTTCGCGACGGAGGGCACGACGACGAACAGCGAGTAGCGCGTGCTCGCGTTCGAGGGCGGCGCGGCCACCGTCCCGTCGAACGTCACCGTGTTGTTGCCGCGAACCGCGTCGAAGTTCTCGCCGATGATCTGCACCTCCGTGCCGATGTTCGGCGTCAACGGAGAGAAGCCGCTGACGGTGGGCTTCGCCGGAGGCGTGGGCGTGGAGCCGGCCTGGGTCGCCACCAGCAGGTGGATGCCCGTGCCGTCCTGCACCCGGGTGCCCGGCGTGGGAATCTGCCCGATGACCGGCCGCGCGTTGTTCTTCGGGTCATTGAGGTTCACCACCAGCCCGGAGGCATCCATGGACAGGGCGAGCTGGAGGTTGCCGCCGGACTGCGCAATCAGGGCCTTCACGTCGAGCAGCGTTCGGCTGAAGAGGTTGGGCACCACGTTGGGGCCGCCCGACGTGGTGGCCAGCGCGTTCAGCAACTGGATGATCGCATTGATGAGCTCGGCGCTGATGAGGTCGCCGGGCTTGACGAGGTTGAGTGGGTCGGCCATCGGGGTCTCCTCGCGGCCTGCGAGAGATGGAAGGTGGAAAGGTCAGCGGGGCAGCGCGTAGTTGCCGAAGTGCCAGTGCGCGGCGTCGGACCGCGCGTCACCCAGGTAGGGCAGGTAGCCACTGGCGAAGACGAGATAGGGCTGGGGCCGAGGGGCGCTCGCGTCGCTCTGCGCGAGCTGGTTCTCATGGACCAGGTACAGCCACAGGAAGGGCTCCTTGCGGACCAGGTCCACCGGCGGATACGCCAGCGACATCCTCAAGAGGGCCTGCAGCCGCGAGCCCTCCACGTGGACCGGCGCCTCGGGGGGATAGGTGAGCCCGTCGAAGAACTTCGTGTACGTGAAGCCGCGCGCGCCCGTCATTCCCTCCAGTGGCAACAGTCCCACCGCGGGCAGCGCCACGAAGTGGTCCAGCGCGCGCACCGTCTCCGGTGTCCCGGTGCGCAGCGTGTCCAGGTGCTCCTGGAACTGGAGGAAGCTCGCCTCGCCCTCCGTGGCACGCCGGTCGTCCAGGCCCAGGCCCCAGCGCTCTGGCGTGGCCACTCGCGCGGGCCGGCGTCGCGCGGCCCAGGCGTCCACCCAGCGCAGGCCCACGCCCGCCTTCCAGTGCACCACCGCCAGCGGCACGTCACACGACGTCAGCGCCGCGGGCCGCAGCTTGTCGATGAGGCCATAGGGTGGATTCGCCGGCCCGAAGGGATTCACCATCCACGCGCGGCTCGCCGCGTCCGACGTGCCCAGGCACAGGTTCGCCACCCGGCTGCGCAGGTGCGCTTCGTCCGAGAGCTGGGCCGCCGTCAGCTTCAAGTCCAGCAGCCGGAAGCGCACGCCCTCCACGCGCCGCTTCGCTTCGCAGCCGGAGGAGGGATTTCCACCGAGGCCACTGACGGGCGCGCGCCCCTCGCGGCCGGACGCGGGCGAGAGGACCAGCAGGTACACGCCCGTGCCGGACACGTAGTCGCTGCTGCCCGGCGAGCAGGTCTCGAAACCGCCCGTGGCGGTGGCCGTCGCGCCGCTCCCGCTGTTGGAGGGGCCTCGCACCAGGGAGACCTCTACCGGCTGGAGCAGTTCCAGCGCGTGGCCCGCGCGACTGAGCGCCAGGCCCGCCGTCACGGTGACGAGCGGTGAGGACACGGTGCTTCCCGGTGAGATGGACACAGCGAGCCCGTGGGCGACACCTTCGCCCATGGCTCGCACGTGTCGTCCCAGCGCCGCCTCGTGGGCGGTCTGCTCCTGACTCAGGTCCTCTGCGGACAGCAGCCGGCCGTTGAAGAAGTTCGTCGAGCGGATGCCGTCCTCGAGGAACGCGGTGTCCAGGTCGATGCGCATGGCCTACCTCAGGCTTTCCGTGCGAGGGCTCGGCTTCGTCGGGCCACCGACTGACTTCTTCTTCGGGGCGATGGCGTACTGGCTCACCTCCACGATGAGGCCCAGCTTGCGGAGGGTGAGGATGGGGAGCAGCGCGTCCTTGTCGCGCACCTTCAGCAGCAGGCCGTCCGTGTCCGCGCGCACGAAGGTGATGGAGGGCTGCGTCACCAGGCCGTTCTGCGGCTCCACGAGCGTCGTCTTGAGCACGTAGCGCCACTGGTCCGGCTGGTGCGAGTAGCCGGTGAAGCTCACCGTCACGAGCCCCACGTCCACCTTCGTCACCTTCAAGCCGTTGTAGCCGACGTCGGTGGAGGTCTCGTCGATGGGAATCATCCCCGACGCGATGATGGAGTAGGGCGGCAGGTCGTCCGGACGGTGCACGGCCGAGGCGTCACGGGCGAGCCCCGCCAGCAGCCACTCCTGGAGCATGCGCTGGTGCAGCAGGACGGGCCGCCGCGCCTCGTCCACCGACTTCGTGCCCGCCGCGTCGACCTTCCAGGGGCCGGTGCCCAGCTCGCGCACCAGCGGCAGGTCGACCGCCGCCAGGAGGACGCCGTCCATCTCCGACTCCGGCGCGGGAGACACCGGCTGGGTGCAGCCCTGGGCCTCGCCCAGCCAGTTCGTCCGCCAGAGGGGCCGCAGCTCCGTCACCCACACCCGCGAAGCCTCGCGCAGGAAGGACTCCACGTCCGTCTCCAGCACCGGCACCGGCCCGCCGGGCAGGTCGTCCAGCACGTAGTCGTCCACCGGTGACACCGGCGAGGAGGAGACGACGGAGTTTCGCAGCAGCGTGATGAACTGCTCCAGCGTGGTGGGCGTGGGCGAGGAGGCGACGACGTTCATGTTCCGCCGCAGCCAGCGCGCGAAGTCGCGCACCGCGTTCTCCTCCAGCGGAGGCGGGGGCGGCCGGAGCGCCAGCTCCAGGTGGAAGTCGTCCGTCACGCGCGACGGGGCGGTGGTGTCGTCCTCGGTGCGGCACGGCTCACCCGGCACGGGCACCGGGTCCGTGAGGCAGTCGCGGTGGCGCAGCACCACGTGCACCGTCAGCCGGTTGCCCGCGCGCAGGTACGCGTCCACCTCGGTGCCGCGCGCGAGGAGCCAGTCGTTGAGCGCCGCGCACTGCGTGGGCGTCACGCGGACCCACTGTCCTCGCGGCGTCAGCGCCGCGCCGGGGGTGACGCGCACCTCCGGGCCCCGTGCGCCAGCGCCATGACTGACGGAGAGGCCCCAGGCGGTGCCGTAGCCGAGCAAGTCGCGCGCGAGCCACCTGTCCCTCTCGGAGAGGTAGGCGAACTCCTGGGTGAAGTCGTCCACGCCCAGCACCATGCCGAGCACGTAGTTGACGTGTTTGGTCGGGTCGGCCGGCGCGCGCTGCACTGACGTGGAAGTGAAGGTGCTCATTGGATGTCGCTCCCGTGGGTCTCACGGCGCCCGAGCAAGTCCCTCCCCAGGATTCGCCGGTCCGCGGCGTCTTGGGGTGGTCTCGGGGCCAGATGGCTTTCCGCCAGGTATTCGCGTCCGAGCCGCATGGCGGGCATCAGCTCGGGGGCACGGCTGCCCAGGTCGACCAGGGTGTCCACGCCCAGGCGGGCTTCGCCGACGCGGAACATGTCCCAGTAGAACTTCACGTCGAACACGGTGTGGGCCGGCTTCTCCACCGCCACCACCCGCATCGCCTGCTCTTGTCGCGCGCGCTGCTCCTGCGCCGCGCTGCCTCGTGGAACGGGCAGCACCACCGTGAAGCGGTGGGCCGCCGCGCGCACGGGCAACACCACCGTCTCGAAGTGGTACCAGTCCGACTGCGCCGGACCGTCCCCGGGCAGCGTCACTGGCGATGTGGCCTGCGTGAAGTCCGTCAGCGTGGTGCCGTGCGCCGCGTTGAGCGCCTGCACCGTCCGATAGCGCCGCGTGAGGAAGTCGAGCCAGCGCGGTGCGCTCGCCGCCGTGGCGGCCGGAATGAAGCCCAGCACCTCTTGCATGAAGGCTCGCCACACCGTGGCCACGGCTTCCTGCGGGGGCTCGCGCAAGGGGAGCGCATCCACCGGCGCCGTCACTCTGGCGTCCACCAGGGCGGCGCGATAGCGCTCCAGCAGTCGCGCGACTCCCTGCGCCGGCTCCCAGCGGCGTGACGTGGCGGCGGGCTGGATGCGGATGCCTCCCGTCTCGGTGGCGTCCGTCGCGAAGAGGAACGGAGTGCGCGCGGAGCGGAAGCGCTCGACGATGCGGTAGCGGGCACGGGTCGGTTCGGTGTCATCGGTGAAGATGGAGTCGTCCGGGCAGTCGTCCAGGGCCACGCGCAGAGCCATGCGCAGGCCGCGTGGGGTGCCTCGCCACTGGAAGAAGTCCAGCGTGTGGCGCAGGAAGAGGCGGCGACGCGTCTCGTCCCAGGCCGGGTCCAGCGCCACGCCGAACCAGGAGGCCAGCCACTCGAGCGCCTCGGGGGGCGCGCTCCTCGCGTCGAAGAGGACCTGGGCGGCGGCGATGCGGTCTTCCAGCGGTGTGAGCAGGCCCTCGGGGTTCGCGAGGAAGCGGTCCAGGAAGCTGGCCGACTCCGGGTCCTGTCGGTACAGGCCGGGGAGGTATTGCTCCGCGTAGGAGAAGCGCGGGTACCAGGCGCGCATCGCATGGACTCGCGGCGTCGCTGCGCCTCCACCCTGGAGCGTCAACTCCACCTGCGCATAGCGGCCCTTGGCGCGCTGGAAGAGCACCTCGAAGGTGCCTCGGTGCTCGCCCTTCGCAGTCGTGGTGAAGGGGAGCTCGGAGCCATCTCCGCGTTTGTGGAGCGTGGGCTCCTCGCTGAAGGGCAGCGCCTCCAGGTCCGAGCGCTCATTCGCCGCGCGACTGCGCACCACGAGGCGCGCTCCTGGCGGGAGGGACGCATCCAGCAGCAGGCGATGCCACACGCAGTCGGGCGTGCGCCCATCGAGCACGGGCGTGCGGAGCGTGCCCTCGGCCACGTAGCGCGGGCGGCGCTGGGCGACGAGCGGGATGAACGTGTCAGCGAAGTCGTAGAGGGCCTGTCCGTCCGAGGCGATGAGTGCCTTGCCCCCGAAGAGTCGCAGCGGCAGGTACTCTGGCTGGGCCACCGCGACGAGCGGGCCTCCTTCGGTGGCGAGCAACTCGAAGGCGAAGGCCTGGTTGCCATCCCGCCCCACGACGACGACACGGCCCATGGAGCCGTCGGACCCGGCGGGCAGCAACGCCATGTCGTGAGCCGCGAGGACATACGACGACGAGGGGCTGGTCTCCCCGAGCAGGCCGTCCACCTCCAGCGGCACCGGGGCGCCATCGAGGGCGCCGTCGCGGTACACCAGTAGCCGGCTGTCGTCGGTGCCTCGGTCCAGCACCAGCACGCGGCCTTCCGGCAACACCTCCACGGAGATGGGGTCCTGCGCGGCGACGGGCGTCGACGCATCCAACGTCACCGGGTGCGGGAAGGTGACGGCCGGAATCGTGCGCGTCGGTCCTCCGGCCTGTGGCTGGAAGGACTCCACGCGCGACGCGGAGAGCACGTCATCCACGCCCGTGCGCACCACGCGGAAGCCCGCGTCCAGTCGCCACAGGCGACGGTGCTGACGGTCCAGCACCACCACGCCGCCATCCGGAGTGGCCGCCATGTCCCACGGCGCGAAGGGCACTCCCGTGGGCCACACGTGTCGCACCGGGGGGCCGCCCGAGTGCAGGTCGAACACGAGCAGCCCAGCGGGAGCGACCGTGCCCACCACCAGATAGTGATGCCCGCTGATGGCCATGCCCGCGAGCAGTTCGGGCGTGGGAGGCGTGGGCGGAACGAGCGGACCGAAGCCACCCGTGCCTGAAACAGGTGTGGCCTCGGGAGTGACAGGCCAGAAGTCACTCGTCTGCCGTGAGCCGCTGGAGAGGACCTTCAGCATGCGCCCGTCGCGAGCCACCCAGTAGACGTTGCCGTAGCGGTCCTTCGCGGCGCCGCGTCGGTCGTCCAGGACAGGAGGCACATCGCGAGGCGCGGCGATGAAGCGGAACAGCTCCGCGCGCAGGGAGACCTCCGCGCGTGTGGAGTCCCACGCGACGTCCGCGCCGGTGCCGGACGCCTCGCTCCAGGCCTCGGAGAGCAGTCGGCCCTTCGAGGTGCAGCGGCCCCAGTCGTCGCGACCGAGCAGCAGATGAAAACGAGCGCCGTTGGCATCCATCTATCGGCACTCCTCGGGAACGATGGGCACGGAGACGAACGGCCGCTGCGTCGTCGTGACGGACGTGCCGCGCAAATCGTCGAGCGAGGGCGCGTCACCCACGGCGACGGAGAGACCGGCGAGCCGAGGGAGCTGGAGCCCCGTCATCGGTATCTGGTCCTGCTGCGTGCCCGTGGCGAGACCCAGCCGCACGCCGCGCACCAGCGCCACGCCCGCCACACGACTGGCCACGGCCGCCAGCTCCAGCGACACCACCGCCTTGCGCAGCGGCCAGCCCCGTCGCGCCACGGTGGCCGGATGCGCTCCCGCCAGGGACACCGTCTGCTCCAGCAACTCCGCGTCCTCGGGAGGCAGGGGCGACAGGAACTCGGTGAGGGCCGCCTTCACCGCCTCGCTCACCTGCGCCTGGGACACTCCCGCCACCACCTCCAGGCCCACCGTCACCCAGATGGGCCGGTATTGGGGGCGGCGCACGAAGACCTCGGTCGTCACCAGTCGGCGCGGCGCCAGCCAGCAGGCAATCGCATCCAGGAAGGTGTCCGGTCCCTCCACCTCGCGCGCGTCGGGCTCCGAGCGGGGAATGGCCAGCACCGTCACCGCGCCGGGAGCATCCCCCGGCTCATTGGGCGAGAGGGCGGGGTGGAACGCGGGCAGCACATCTACGCGGCCCACCGCCACGCCGGGCGTGCGCAGCGTCACCGCCTCGAAGTCCTGCGCCGTCACCAGCCTGTCCCGGTGCTGGAGGAATCGCGAGATGTGCCGCTCTCCTTCGAGCACGCCTTCCGCGTCGGAGCCGCCCCACGTGGGCAGCGGGTTCGCCACTTGGATGCCGGGAGGAAGCGCGGGCCCGCTCGCCACCGTGCCCGTGGCCACGTTGCCGGCGCGACCCACACCGTGGTCGTAGTCGGCGCGCAGCGTGGCGCCGAGTGGAGGCCGCGCACCGTGCGCACCGTCACCAAAGCGCAGCTCGCCCGCTTCGGCGTCCAGGCGGAACACCTTCACGCGCGTCTGCGCGGGGCGAGGAGAACCGGGCGGCAGGCGCGGGTCCGGCACCGACACCTCGGGGCCCGCGCTCGTCAGGTCGTCAATCTCCTCCCACGTTTCGGTGACGCCGTTCACCGTGACGCTCAGCCGCACCGAGCCAGGCAGCACCGGCGCGCGCGACAGCTTCAGCGCCTGGTCCGGCTCGCCCGAGCCCGTGGGCAACAGCTCGCTCGTCACGCGCTCGCGCTGGGACACAGGCGCGGCGTTGATGCCGGCCCACAGGAGCTTCGTCGTCACCGGCGCGGAGGCGGTGATGCGGACCCAGGTGATGACGCGCGCCTCCAGGTCCTCATCGTCGAGCGAGGGAGGGAAGTCGCGCGTGCCCGCCTCCAGCGGGTCCAGGTTCGTCCACAGCTCCAGCTCGGCGAGCGTGGAGGGCAGGGGGACGTCCACCACGGACGGCTCGGTGGGCATCTCCGAGGTGACGAGGGTGCGCCAGCTCGCGTTGCGCAGCGCCGGGTCCTCCGGGAGCTTGCCGTCCACCGGCAGCCGGGGAAGCTGGAACTGCAGCACCGCCGAGCCCACGGGCCGCGCCTGTCCATTGGGGACCAGGTCCCGGCCCTCGGAGCCGCCAGCGGGCGCGAGCCCCACCGTCAGCACCTTGCCCTTCAGCTCCTCCCTCGCCCGAGTCAACGCATCGGGGAGCTTCCGGTCCGCGGGCCGCAGCAGCAGGGCCACCCACAGCGCCTTGTCCAGCGTCTCGGTGTTGAGGTCCAGCGGCTCCGTGCCGCGCGGAGAAAAGGGCGTCGTCTCGTAGAACTGCAGTTCGTTGAGCGGCGCGGGCGGAGGCGCGGTGGCGGTGAAGGAGGCGTACATCTCCTGGTAGTACTCCTTCACGCGCTCCTCGGGCGCGACGCTCCGCTTGTAGAAGCACGCGGCCTCCACGGGCAGTACGTCCAGGCCGCGCTCGGTGCGGAAGGGGACCTGTCCCGCGCGGACCTCCACGCCCTCGGTCAGGGTGAGGGCCTGGGGAGGACCGCCGCGCTCGTTGCGGAGGGCGACCAGGCCGCGCGCGGAAGCGGCGGGCAGCAGCGGCACGCCGAGCAACTGGAGGAACTTGAGCCGGTTGCGCTCCGGAATCTGGTTGGCTCGGTAGAGCAGGCTCTCCGTCAGGAAGGCGAAGAGCTCCAACAGCGTGACGCCCGGGTCGGACTTGTTGAAGTTGGTCCACTCGGGGTTGTGGATGGGGATGCGCGCCAGCGCCTCGTCGAGGAGCTGCTGATACTTGCGGTCATCGATGGGCGGGAGGGTGAGTGGCACGATGTCGTTACCCCGCGAGCGTGACGCTCAGGTTGAGCCGCTCTCGTGCGCCGGTGGCCACGAGCTTGTAGGTGATGGTCGCCGTGGCGGCCCGGGCGTCCTGTGGGTCCGCGTCCACGCTGACCGACTCCACCGCGATGCGGGGCTCCCACTGCGCCAGGGCCCGGGTGATGCGCTCGCCGATTTGATGCCGCGTCGTGACGGTGTTCGGCTCGAACAAGAAGCGCCCGAGCCCCGCGCCGAACTCCGGCAACATCAATCGCTCGCGCTGCTCGGTGGCGAGGATGATTTGGATGGTTTCACGCACGTTGCGCTCACCTTCGGACCACTGCATGCGCCCGTCCGGGCCCACGCGTGGGGGGAAGCCGAGGCCGCGTCCAATGAGTTTTCCGGCGTCCATGGACTCACCCCACCCTGGGCTTGGGCAGACAGATTTTCAGGAAGGGCATCCACCAGAAGATGATGTTGAGCAGGCTGAAGAAGATCATCAGGACGATGAACGCGCAGAGCGTGATGATGGGGATGGAGAACATGCACAGCTCTCCCAGGTCGAAGCTCAGCCCGTCGTCGAGCTCCCCCTTCATCGTCTTCTCCAACCCCGACACCCGAGACATCTGCTTGCGGAGCCCCTTCGACAGCGTGAAGCCGACGTTCTTCTTGAACTTGCGCAGCCCACGGATGCTGGTGTCCAACGGCAGTTCGATTCGCACCGGACGCGCGGGGGCGTCCGAATCAAAGAACGGCGCCAGGGTGAAAGCCTTCGATGGCGCGCTGACGATGGGCGGGCACAGCGCGCCGCAAGCCGGCTTCAAATACACGCAGCGCATCACGTAGAGCGCCTTGCCCGGCTCCTCCAGCTTGGACACCGGCTCCGGCTCCGAGGGCAGTGAGTACACTCCCGCCGCCACCGCCGCGCCCAGGGCCGAGCGCAGCGCCGCCACTGTCACCTCGGTGCAAAGCCGCAGGTTGTAGTCGAGCCCGCCCGTGCCTCCGTTGAGGATGGCCGTGCGCTGCTGCATCGCCTTCCGCAGCGCCTGCTGCCACGTGTCCCCGGCGCTGCCCTCCACGCGGTGGTTGCCCGTCAGCAGCAGGAACAGCGTGCGCAGGGGCGAGCCCGCCGCGGGCGTGGGACCCGGTGACGCCTTGTCGAGCAGCGTCCACAGCGAGGGGATGCGCTCCTCCAGGAAGGTGGCGAAGTCCACGAGCAGGAAGCGCGTCACCTCCTTCTGGACGGCCACCGCGTCGCTCGTCGACTTCGTGTATGCGAGGAGCTGCTCGAAGGGAGCGACGACCTGGACCTCGGCCTCCTCCGCGAGCATCTTGTCCGGGTCCAACCCCGTGCTCGGGTCATCGTCCTGGAAGGCCGCCGCGGACTCGAAGGTGTCGCGACTGGAAGTCGGCACCAGCCCCACGAGCATCCGGCGGCGTTTCCCCTCGGGGGCGAAGTTCATCGGGAAGAGGGGCAGCAGCTCCTCGCCCTTCGCCAGCGCACCCGTCTCGGCCGTGCTCAGCTCCTTCCAGATGCGCCGCTTGTCGGCGGGGTTGCCCGGAGTGGCCGGCACCCACGCGCCTTCCTTGCCGCCGCCCAGGGAGCGGCGCAGGACGAACGCGGCTTTCTCCCCGCGCGCCGTGTCCACGACATGGTCGGGCAGGCCCGGCAGGCGACACACGAGGCTGGTGGCGACCAGATAGAAGCGGCCGTGTGCCGGCTGGTACAGCTTGGGCGGGGTGTTGACCTCGTCGTCCGGCGGCTCGCCGGGCATGCGCTCGCGGTAGCTCTTGAAGCGAGTCACCAGCAGGTCCGTCAGGTCGGGCCGCTCGGGCGATTGGAGTCGCTCCGCCAGCTCCTCCATGAAGCGGTCCGAGTCGAACTGGAGGATGCCCGGTGCCTGGAGTCGCGCCAGCTTGTCGGGCGCGGGGCCCCACAGCGGAGAGGCCGTCACCCACTGCACCGGATGTGGAAGCGTCGTGGCCATCACCACACGTTCCCCGCGCCCGGCGTGTACGACGCGCTGACGACGCTGTTGGTGATGACCGTGTCCGCCTGCACCACGCCGCTGAACTTGGACATGCCCGCGTTGACGGTGAGCATCCCGGCTGAAATCTCCGCCGTGCTCGCGTTGATGGTGACCTTGGCCGCCGCATTCACCGTGATTCCGCTGGACTCCATCTTCAGCGAGTTGCCGTTGCTGTCCTTCGCCTCGATGGAGCCGGGCCCGTCCTTGAGCGTCACCGTCTGACCGGCGGGCGTCTCCAGCGTGAGCGTCTCCTGGCCGTCCGTGTCGTCGAGCGTGATGACGATGCCGTTGCGAGAGCGCAGCACCTTCTTCGCGTTGCGGCCCGAGCTGTCCATGGACTCCGGCGGCTTGTCCTTCCCGTTCCACAGCGCGCCCACCACGTAGGGCCGCCGCGCATCTCCCGCCTCGAAGCCCACCAGCACCTCGTCATCCACGTCGGGCACGAACCAGGAGCCGCGATTGTTGCCGCCCATCAGCGTGGCCAGCCGCGCCCAGGCCTCGTAGCGTCCGCCGCCCGCCGCGTCGGCGGCCCAGGGCAGCAGCACCTTCACCCGCCCCTGATTGTCGGGGTCCTTCAGGTCGGTGACGCGCGCGGGATACAGGCCATAGAAGCGGCCCCCCAGGCCGTCCGCGACGCGCTCGTCCAGCACCTGTTCCCACGCCGCGTCCGCGCTCATGACGCCTTCCCCAGTCCAGCGCGCTCCGCCACCAGCTCCGTGCGAAGGCCGCGCGCGCCGTCGAACAGGTGCTTCACCTCGGCCAGGTGGTACTTGCCGCTGAACAGCGGCCCCAGTCCCGTCAACTCCACGCGCGCCCCCACGCGCAGCTTCGCGTCCGTCTGCGCGGTGCCGCGTCCCACCACGAAGCGCCGCGCCTGCTGACGGAAGTGCGCGTCCGCGCGCGCCTGGGCCTCCGGAACACTCAGGGGCGCCGCGTGCACCACGGCCTCCTTGCGCTCGGCCAGCTTCGAGGCCAGCAGGCTCGCGCCGCTCTCGTCCTTCTCCAGCTCCGCGCCCAGCACGGACGGGCCCGCCTCGCACGCAATCGCGTCCTTCTCCGTCACGTTCCACCCGCCCACCGTCACCGAGGAGCGCTGGCCCGCCAGGTCCGCCAGCACCGTGAAGGACATCAGCTCGTTGCCGCGTCCCAGCTTCAGCGGTGTCCCGGTGGAGCGACTGCCTCGAGCCTTCGCCTTCAGCGACTTGCCCTCCACCCACAGCTCCGCGTCCACCGCGCGGCAGCGCTCGCGCAGGAAGGCGAGGTCGCTCTGGTTCACCTGGGCCAGCACCGCATGCTTGGGACCAGGGACCGTCACGTCCGCTGTCAGGCCATGTTTGCCCGCGAGCTGGCGAAGAACGTCTTCGTCACTCGCGTTCTCATACGTCGTCGTCCGCCGAGTCATCCGCAGGTCCTGGAGGCGGTCCTCGGCGAGCACCGTGAGGGTGGGGGAGGCGCTCTCCGGGAAGCCGGCCTCCAGGCCTGTGATGCGTCCCTCGAAGAGGACGTCCTGCTTGCCCAGCCGCACCTCGAAGGGCTTGCCGAAATCGAGCACCGAGCGGTCGAAGTAGAGGAACCCCGTCTCGCCATCCTTCGGGCCCCAGTTGCCGAACGTGGCCTCGCACCGGTACAGCCCTTGCGCCGTCTCGACGATGCACAGTTCCAGCAGCCCGCTGGCGAGCGTGGGGTGCTCGCGACCGTCCACCCGCAGCGTGGGGCGGGAGGCGCGAAGCTTGGAGTCATTGCCCGTTCCGTCGGCCATGGCGCTCTCTCCCGGCTCAGTGCGCGCGCACGCGCGCGTGCCGCTCGCGGTGGAGGACCTGGGCGCGCTCCTGCTCGTGCGTCTTCTGCACGGACGACGCAGCGCCTTCCGCCGAGCCCCCGGACCCGCC
>NZ_JABXEM010000078.1:0-39085 GCF_013372595.1 Myxococcus sp. AM011 | reverse complement strand
CTCACGCAGCGTGGCGCGCCAGAATCCGGCTCGCTGCTGGACTCCGCGCGACCTGCAACATCCCTTCCCGGCAACCAGCGCGCTCGTCGCGACCGCGATCTCCATCAACCACTTCGCTCAGCAACAGCCAGGACGTCGACGTCGTCCGCGCGGACTTGAAGAAGTGGCTGACGGAGGTGGCCAACGTCCGGTGGCATGGGAAGACGGGCCGGCGCCCAGTGGACGTCTTCCGTGAGGAGGAGCGGCCCGCCCTGCGGCCCCTGCCCACCCGGCGCTTCACGCCTGTCGTCTGGAAGGCCACGCGCGTGCACCAGGATAGCCACGTCCTCTTCGACAGGCGCTTCTACTCAGTGCCCTGGCGCCTCGTCGGCAGCGACGTCTGGCTGCGCGTCACCGACGCCAGCCTCGAGGTGTACGCGGACGACGTGCGCGTCGCCACGCATGCCCGGCGCGGCACCGGCCTCTACACCACCCACGAGGAGCACCTTCCCCAGCACCGGGCAGACTTGCGTCACCGCAGTCGCGGCTACTGGGAGGGCCGGGCCGCCCGACTGGGAGACGAGGTGCTCACCTACGTGCGCGCCGTCTTCGACTCCGACGACGTGCTGTCGCAGCTGCGCGCCGTGCAGGCCATGGTGACTCACCTGGAAACCTTCCCGCCCGAGCGCGCCCGCGCCGCCGCCCGGCGCGCGCACTACTACGGCACGTACAGCTACGGGGGCCTCAAGAACCTGCTGCGCCAGGGGCTGGACTTGCAACCCCTGCCGCTGGCGCTCGCCGCCCCGGCGACGGCCTCTCTGACTCAGCCGCGCTTCGCACGCAGCGTGGCCGAGCTGCTGCACCACCCCGCCGTGCCCCAGGAGCCCGAAATTGAGTCCCACTGACGAGCTGATTCCCATGCTCAAGAAGCTGCGCCTGTCCGGTGTCCTCCAGTCCCTTCAACTGCGCACCCAGCAGGCCGTGGACGACAACCTCTCCCATTCCGAATTTCTCTACCGGCTGCTGAGCGACGAGGTGGAGCGCCGCGACTCCAAGCAACTTTCCCAGCGCGTGCGTCGCGCCTCCTTCGAGCACGCCAGGACACTCGAGGATTTCGACTTCCACTTCAACCCCAGCGTGCCCAAGGCCAAGGTGCTGGAGCTGGGCACATGCGGCTTCCTGGAGCGCCACGACAACGTGCTCGTCGTCGGCCCCACCGGTGTCGGCAAGTCCCACCTGGCCCAAGCTCTCGGTCACCGTGCTTGCCGTGCTGGCTACAGCACCCTCTACGTCGGCACCCACGAACTGCTCATGCAACTACGCGCCGCACGGGGCGACGGGAGCTATGAGAAGCGCCTGTTGCGCTTCACCTCGCCAGACTTGCTCATCATCGATGACCTCGGCCTTCGCGGGCTGACACAGGATGAGCCGGTGGACCGCTACGAGGTCGTCCGCCAGAGGTACGAGCGCAAAAGCACCGTCATCACCTCCAACCGGGCGATTGAAGAGTGGCCTCCGCTCTTCGGGGACCCGCTGATGGCCAGTGCCGCCATGGACAGGCTGCTCCACCACGCCCACGTCCTGGTCATCGAAGGCGACAGCTATCGCAATCCACCCCCTGCCCGGCGCCGCAAGCCCACTGCCGCGGAGGCACGTTAGACACCAGCGTGGATCCGCTTGGCCGACCCCAAACTCGTCAGCGCCGTGAACTCGAACAACGGCTCCCTGACGAACTCACCAGGGCGATCCGCTTGGCCGACCCTCACGCGGTCCATACCCCCGGTCCTTGACACCCAGCCCATGGTTGGCCACGGACACGTGGGGCAGTTCTTACTTCCCGGGGGAGGGGGCCTCGAGCTTCGGCCCCTCCACCTTGGGAGGCTCGACCTTGGGCGGTTCCACCTTCGGCGGTTCGACCTTGGGGGCCTCGCCGCCCTTGGAGGCGCGCTTCTTCTTCGGCGCGTCCGTGCGGATGCGGCTCTCCTCCAGCTCGATATCCACGCGCCCCGGGATGGGCGCATCCAGCAGCACCTGCCAGGCGCCATCCGGTGTGGTGAACAGGAAGGAGATGGCCAGCGGCGACTCCTCGGGAATCTTCACGCGCGTCTGCGTCTTCTCGCCGGGGTAGACGACGAGCGTCTCCACCACCGAGTCGTCCGGGTGGACCACGCGCTCGGCCACGTCGGCGTAGAACTCCGTCATGTAGCGCTGTGAGTCCACCGCGCGGACGACCATGTGCAGCGGCCGGCCCTGGTTCGTCCCGGGCGGCGACTTCACGTTGATGGTCAGGTGCGTGGGCGCGCAGGCCACGGTGCCCAGCGCGAGCGCCAGCATCACCAGCCACGGCCCCTTCGTGGCGTTCATCGCGTCACCTCCTGGAACAGCGTCCACGGCCCGCCCCGCATGCCGAAGCGCAGGCGGATCTCCGAGTGCTCCGAACCATCCGGACCCGGCAGCGGCCAGATGGCGTTGTGCTCGGCGTCGAACGTGGCCGCGTCCAGGATGCGGAAGCAGTTCCACGACGAGCGCGACAGCTCCGTCGAGCGATAGCGCTTGCCCTCGCGGCCCGGCACACGCAGCTCCACTCCGACGGACGCCGACCGGGGCTCCCACCACGCCAGCGCGAAGTCCTGCCACGCGGGCGTCTGGTTGAATCCGAAGGCCGCCGCCGCGCCGCACTTCAGGAACGACATTGTGACGAAGCCGTTCTCTCCCGAGGGAGGCAGCGGCAGCGGGCGCACCTGGAGCAGCAGCGGCTGCGGCTTGCCCTCGTCGTTCCAGAGCAGCTTCGCCAGCTTCGCCAGCCGCCCGAGCATCGCCAGCATGCGCGGCGGGACGGAGAGCTGCTGACGCAGGGAGCGGCGCAGCATCCACTCCGTGCCGCGCTCCTCCACCACCGGTGAGAGCACCTGGTTCACGAACTGCCAGAAGGCGCCGTCCTTGCGCTTGAGCACCTCCAGCTCCGTGGGGTCCAGCTCCTGGCTCGCCTCCACGGCGAACGGGTAGCGGCGCAACAGCGGCGTGAGCAGGGTGCGGTAGCGCCACTCCCACTGCTCCTCCAGCACGCGCTCCAGCTCGGCACGGCCCAGCTCGCGCGTCATCAGGAACGGCTCGCGGAACGGCCGGCGCAGCTCGCCGAGGATGCCCTGCTTGTCCAGCCACGCATCCACGCGGCGCAGGTAGGAGCCTTCCTCGTCCAGCAGCATCGACAGTCCCACGCGGCCCAGCGGCGAGAGCAGGTCGGTCAGCTGCCGGCCGCCCTCCTCGGAGGTCGCGGGTGCTTCCTCGCCACCGGTGCGCAGCGACGCGGGGACGACGGTGCGCTCACCCAGCACCGGCGCCGCGTTGAAGCCCGACACCTCCGTGTGCAGCTGCGACACCAGCAGCAGATAGGCGGCGAGCTGCGCCGTCTGCCCGTCCTTGTCCGGCGTCATGAGCTGCACAATCGGCCGGAACGCGGACAGCTCCTGGCGCAGCGGCTCGTAGTACGGCCCCTCCATGGGGCCGATTCCCGCGCCCGTCGCCACCTCGCGCAGCATCGACACCAGCTCCGACGTCGGCTGCGTCACCGCCGACAGCTCCGAGGCCAGCGACGTCGTCAGCGCGGTGAAGCGGTAGTCGCGGTACTTCACCAAGAGGTCCTGCCGGTAGCGCTGCCCGAAGTTGGAGACCTTCTTCAGCACGTATCCCTGGCGCTGAGCGGCCTCCGCCCGCGACAGCTTGGAGTCCGTCATGCGGATGGTGAACTCGTCCACCAGCGGGCGGATGTCCGTCTCGAACGTCAGCCACTCCGAGCCCTGGCGCGAGGGCAGGGCGTCCACGCGGCCCATGTCCATCGCGTCATCCATGGCCATGCCCATCCCCATCTCCGACGCGGACGCCACCGCGCCCGGCGGCAGGCGCACCGTCTGCCGTTGGAAGGGCCGCTGGCCCTGCTCCATCTGCCGCAGCAGCTTGTCCAACAGCACGCGCGACAGCTCCTTCGGACGGAACTCGAAGGACTGTTGCAGCACCCGGACCTCCAGGCGCGAATCGCCGTTGGTGGGCACGAAGAGGCCTCCGGTGCGCGTCAGCAGCTCCGCGGTGGACATCTCCGCGGCGGCCTTGATGCCCGCGTCGATCTCCTCTTCCATCCGCAGCACCGCGGCCAGCATCGGCTCGTGCTCGCGGTGCCAGTCAATCGAGTCGAGCGTGCTCTCCACTCCCTTGAGGGTCGCCTGGCTCTCCGGCGAGCCCGAGGCGTCCAACAGCGCGAGCATCTTGCGCGCGGACGTGTACGCGACACTCTGGGCCAACGTGACTTGGAGCCGCTGGCGCTCACTGGCCAGCACCCGCCACTGCTCCAGGTCCAGCTCGCTGGCGCCCAGCACCAACTGGAGCCGCTGCAGATGGTCCCGCCACGGACCCAGGTAGCTCTCCTCCGTCAGCCACTCGTAGGGCCAGCGCATCCACGGCAACTGTCCCTGCGACTGCATGCCCGCGCGCCACGCCTGGTCGCTGGAGATGATGTAGTCGCCCACCACCTCCTCGCGCAGCTTGGTGGCCTGCATCCAGTTGGACTCCTTCTCGGAGGCGTTCGTGCCGACGAAGGCCAGCGATTCCGACGCCCAGTTCCAGCGCTTGCGGTACTGCACGTTCAGCCCGGAGAGGACGAAGCGGCCCATGTCGTCGCCGCGAGACGCGCGCGTCACCGCCAGCAGGTGCAGCATCTGCTCCGGGCGGCACAGCGTCTCGCGCTCGCAGCGCTCGTCCGCGTGCGTCGGCGCCCAGCGCGAGCGGTTGCCCACCAGCTCCGCCGGCGCGCAGCCAGGGATGAGCGTGCCGCAGCGCTGGCACTGCTCCTGGCAGCTCTCCAGGAGCGGCTTGAGGTACGACAGCCGCACGGTGTTGGCGAGCTGGTTCCTGAGCACCTCCTGCTCGTCGAGGAAGCTGTGGCTCAAGAGCGGGAAGTAGCGCGCCGCGGCCAGCAGCGTGTCCATGGACTGCATCGCGCCCTGGCCCTTGTCCACCACCACTTCGCCCGAGGCCGTCAGGTGCTGCTGCCCCAGCCGCTGCACCGTCGCGTCGAAGTCCGCCATGTGCCGCTGGGCTTCTTCCAGCTTCTTGTAGAAGTTCCCGTAGGCCGCGAGGACGGGTAGGCAGCCCACCGCGAGCAGCAGCGCGCAGCGGCTCAGGTGCTTGCCCCGATAGCGCGCGCGCAGCTCGATGTTCCGCTTCTCCGGGGCGATGGCGAACACGCCCGTGGAGCGCGCCTCCGGCATGGGCGACGACAGGTACACCCGCGACAGCTCCGGGCGGTACGACAGCGTGCCGCCTTCCCACAGCCCGGTGACGAAGCGCGAGAGCGCCGCGAAGGACTCTCCACCGCGCGCGTAGAACTCCTCCAGCCGGCTGAAGGCCTCCACCGACAGCGACACGAGGCCGAGCGCGAAGTACTGCTCCATCGGCTGGAGCCCCGCGGCCAGCTTCGCCTCCTCACCCGGCGGCGGCACGTCCCAGTGCAGCGGGATGCCGTGGTCTCTCAGGAGCTTGGCGAAGTCCGGGAAGCCCACCATCGCGTCCATGTGCGTCAGGCACAGCCGCGTCTCCACGGAGCCCTTGCACACCTCGGAGAGCAGGTTGATCTTCCCGCGAATCAACTGGATGACCCGGCGCACTTCGTCCGGCGGCGTCTCCGCGAGCCAGCGTGCGTCCAGCGCGATGGCGACCCGGCCCTTCTGCCTCCGGAAGCTCGACTCCCACAGGCGGCGCAGCGCGCGGCGCGCCTCCTGGGTGTCATCCTCCAGCAGGGACGCGGACACCTCCTGCACGATTTTGTCGGGCCCGAGGAAGATCTGGAGCAGCGGGTCCGACGTGAAGCTGGGCATGAACTGCCGCTCCTGCCTCCGCCAGTCCACCTCCAGGTCGATGAGCGTCGTCTTGCCAGCGCCCGCCGGGCCGAACACCACCACCGTGGGGAAGTCCATCACCGCCACGCGGTAGCGCCACGGCAGCGCGCTCAGGAACTGCTTGCGGATGCGCACCAGCGCGTTCGCGTCCAGCTTCCTGCGCGGCTCCACCTGCGGCGCGGCGCGGCGCCGCTTGCGCCACCACCACACCAGGCCCACGACGAGGGCCACGGCGAGCAGCACCGCCAGCCCTATCAACACCCACGTCAGATAGGGCTTCGCTGCTTCCACTGTCGCTGGACTCGCGTTCGCGGCCGCGCTCGCGGCCGTTGCGACAGGGGTCTTCTCGCCCGCCATGACTCAATCCCTCTTCCCGCCCGCTTTCGCGCGGGCCGCGAGCTGGAGTCCTTCGAGGACATCCTCCAGTCGCTCCAATGTCGCCTCCAGTTGCACACCCCATGCCTCCCGCTCCTTCGGGGAGAGCCGGGCGCCGCCGGGACCGGGTTCCAGGGCTTTTGCCCCCTCACGAAGCACGTCCAGCAGGGGGCGGGTGCCCTCCGCGAGGCTTCCCAGGGACGAGGTGACGACCTGCTCCAGCCGCTCCACCAGCTCGGCCATGGCCTTCCGGGACGCGCTCGCGTCCATTCGCGACGCGGGGGGCGGCGGATTCACGGGGCGGGCCTCAGTTGGACAGGTGCCACAGCAGCACGGGGACCACGACGATGATGGACATCGTCACGGCATAGTAGCGCCAGGGGAAGTCGTAGAGGGTGGGCGGGGGGCCCAGGTCCTCGGCGGTGACCTCCGGCGCCACGGCCTCCGGCCGGGGAATGCGGGCCACCAGCTGCTCGCGGTAGTCGCGCAGCCGGGCGGGGTGCCCCACGTGCCGGCCCACGAAGCCCGCGGTGAGGCAGAAGTGCAGCATCTCGAAGAGCAGGGACGGCGTGTCCTGCTTGCGCAGGCCCGCGTCGGCCAGGTCGAAGAAGAGGTCGCCGCCGGAATCCACGCCGAAGGCCTTGAGCTGCAACAGCGGCCAGTGCTGCGCGTCATCGTTCGCCAGCCTGCCGAGCACCTTCTCGTCCACGAGGAAGGCGAAGGGCTGGAGCACCTGCTCCACGTCGTCGGAGCGCAGCGCCTCTCCCAGGTGGATGCGCAACTGCTCCAGCTCGAAGAGCAGGCCGCGCGACATGGAATCCATGGCGCCCGGGGACAGCCGCTCGCGCAGCGCGGAGTCCAGGCCCGGCGAGCCCAGCTCGCGCTCGAGCAGCTCTTCCACGTGTCGATAGGCCAGGAGGATGGCTTTCCAGTGCGACATCTTCATGTCAGGAGGCTCCCGGAAGGACGAGGGGACCGGCTCCGGCGATGGTCGCTCGCAGCTCCACCGTCGCTTCGTTGTTCCACACGTCCAGCAATTCCCGTACCCGCGTCAGGAAGCACACCACCAGGGGCTCGTAGCCTTCCTCGAAGGGCTCCAGCACCACCTCGTACACGTGGCGCAGGCCCGAGCCCTGCCGGGCGCTGTCCGGCACGCGCGACACGCTCAGCTCCCGGAGGAGCGGCAGGACGCGGCGGAAGGGGCCCTCGCCCGGCGTGCCCAGGTGCTCCAGCACCGCGCGCAGCTCCTCCAGCCCCAGCGTGGGCTGGGCCTTCCAGGCCAACAGCTGGGTGAGGGCGGTCAGGTCATCGCGCAGCGGGCTTTCCTTGTCCGGCTGGAGCTGGCCCACCAGCCGCCAGTCCAGGCCTTCGATATGGCGCCCCGGGATGCCCACGGTGAGCCGGCCCAGGGCTTCCGAGGCGAAGCGCGGCTGATGCCACAGCGCCTCCACCAGCAGCTTGCGGGGCGAGGAGAAGGCCTCCGGCATGCGCAGCACCAGGTGCGGCGAGGGCCCGTGCTGGGTGGGGACCTCCTCCACCTCGTAGCCGGGCCCCTTGCCGGGCAGGTGGGCGGGCCTGAGCGGGGCCAGGCCCGACTTCGTCATCTCGTACACGCCCGTCACCGAGTGCAGCGCCAGCTCCCGCGCCGCGCTCATGTTGCGGATGGGGTGCTCGGAGCGCGTGCCGTCCGTGGTGATGACCTGGGCGGGCTCCGCGCGCAGGTTCTCCACCGGCACCGCGAAGGGAATCAGGAAGTCCGGCCGCAGCGAGCGGCCCACGGTCCACTCCTGGGCCAGGTCGAAGCAGAGGCTGAAGCGCCGCCAGGCGCCGCGCGTGGGGGGCACCGCGACGTGGAGGAACAGCTCCGTCTCCGGGAAGAGGAAGAACGAGCGCAGCCGCTGGAGCGGGTGGGCGAACGTCGCCGAGTCATCCGGCGCCGGCGGCTCCCGGTCGAACGACACCTCGCACTTCGCGCCCGTGGAGTGCTCGTCCGCCAGCTCGCCATACACCACGCTGACGTCGCGCAGGTGCTTGCGCAGCGAGTGGAACACCGCCAGGGACGGCAGGTACTCGTCCAGGTGGCGCACGTGCAGGCTCAACGTCTCCACCGCGTCCGCGCGCTCGTGGCGCGACTCGAAGTGGAGGATGAGCCGGTGGCCGCCGCGCACCAGGGGGCGCACCTGCGTGGACTCCAGGGTGACGGGCAGCACGCGCAAGTCGCGCTGAAGCCGGAAGACGCCGGGCTCTCCCTCGGTGGGCGACAGGCGCAGCTCCGTGCCGCGCGGCAGGAGCACCGGCTCGCCCATCTTCCCCGCGGGCATCGCCTGGACGACGGCGCGCGTGGGCAGCGGCTCCAGCAGGAAGTCGAAGAAGCCCGCGAACAGGCGCCGCCACGTGGAGCGCAGGTTGTGCAGCGTCGCCTGCCGCGTCTGCACGGAGAAGAACGCCATCGCCTCGATGAGGCGGCGCACGTCCGGGTCCTCGCGCTCCAGCGGGGCGGCGGGGTAGCGCTCGTGGAAGCGCTGACGGAAGCGCTCCAGCGAGGCCATCTCCTCGAGGAAGTCCTGGTGCAGCCGGTCCTTGGTGCCGCTCATCGGGTGTACTCCCTCAACCCAGCTTCACCAGCGCGCCGGACACGCTGGTGATTCCGGAGGCCTTGAGGTTGGCCATGCCCTGGGCTTCCAGGTCAAGCGCGGCCTGGCCCGACACCTTCACGTTCAGCCCGCTCATGGACGCGTCCGTCGCCCCCGACAGCTTCAGCGTGAGGCCGTCCACCTTGGCCTCGCCGCCGGTCGCCTGCATGGACGCCGTCATGCCCTTCATCGCCAGCGCCTGCGTGGCCTCCACGTTGATCTTCGCGGAGGAGGACAGGCTGGCGTCCTGCGTGGCGCTCTGCGTGAGCTTCGCCGACGAGGTGAAGGTCATGTCCTTCGTGCTCTCCACCGTCAACGTGTCCTGGCTCTTCCAGTCGGACGTCTTGGAGGACAGGAGGGTGATGGTCTCCGCGTCCACCTTGAAGTCCTTGACGGTGACGACGATGCTGTCCGCCTTCTGGACGATGGTGCTGGTGTCCGTCTGGCCCGCCACCTTGAGGGTGATGCTGGTGCCGTCCATGGTCACCGTCTGGACGATCTGCCCTTCGGCATTGTCCACCGTGACGGTGATGCCCTTCTGCTTGTCCAACTCGATGGTGCAGACCAGCGTTCCCATGGTTCCTTCACGCCTCCGAAGCGCGCCTACGCGGGCTCTTCCTTCACCCGGATGGTCAGCGTCCCCTCCTTGATTTCGATGCGGGCCGTGTCCTTGGCGTTGGTCCTCTGCAAGAGGAAGACCGGCTTGCCCTCCGCATAGGAGTGCCGCATGGAGGTGCCGTTTTCGGGCGTCTTGCCCACCAGCAGATGCGTGCCCTGGCCGTCCGCGGGCATACGCGCAGTGTCACGCCAGTCCAGGAAGCGCTTGAGCCAGGCCTTCTGGAAGTCCAGCCCCACCAGCACCCGCTCCCCCTTGTAGGCCGGGAAGTAGAAGTGTCCGGGCAGGAGGTTCGGGTTGAACGGGAGGGTGACGATTTGATTCGCCCAGAGGGGAATCTTGACCTTGTAGCCGTCCTGCGACGTGGCCGAGTCGGTGTACGCCTGCCACGTCTCGTGCGGCTCGTCGCCCGCTTCGCTGACGATGAGACCCTCCACGTAGCGGGGCCAGGTGGGCGGGGCGTACGCGGGCAGCTCCACCCAGGTCTCCGCCTGGGGCTCCAGCACGGTGTGCATGGAGAAGTCGAAGCCGGTGTTCTTGGCCAGGTGCTCCGCGTCCGGTGAGGACGCGAGCGCGTCCCCTCGCAACGCGATGGAGCGCACCCGGAACGTCTGCCCCGCGCCCAGCCCCGCCGCGGCCCAGGCCTGCGTCGTAGGCAGCTTCACCAGCATCCCCGGCGTCAGCGCGGTGGCGGGGAAGCGCTTCCACGTCAGGTCGACCTCCATGCCGCGAAGCTTGAGCCGGGCGGTCTCCAGCGTCACCCGCGCGTCCACCTCCGTGGTGATGGGCGTGCGCACGAGCACGTCCTGGCGGATGCCGGTGACGGCGCGCTCCTGGGTGATGGGCCTCGTGGCGGGCCCTTCCGCCACCGCGTTGAGCACATTCACGTCGTGGCGCGCCACCTCGGGGAAGCGCAGCGCCACCCGGTCCATCTCCGGACCCACCAGTTGCACGGGCGTGCCCGTCGCCGCCTTGGCCGTGGACAGCGCGTACTTCGCCGCCGCGTAGTCGTACGCAAGCACGCCGTTGCGCGTGTCCACGTACCAGACGAGGAAGTCGTAGAAGCTGACGCCCTCCTCCGGCGTGAGGCCCAGGAACAGCTGCGGGCACGCGGTGTCCAGGCCCGCGCTCCAGTCGTAGTTGAAGGTGATGTGCGAGCCCTTGTGGGCGTCCAGCACGTCCTTCATCGACTTCTGCGTGTACAGGATGCAGGGGAAGTGCTGGCTCCAGAGAAGCTGCGCGGCGTCCTGGAACGTCACCCCGTAGCGGCGGTGGAGCAGGGGCGAGCCGGGCTCGGGCGCGGAGGCCATCTCCACCAGGGAGCGGTCGGAGACCAGGCCCTTCACCTTGAGAGACGTGAGCGCCGGCTGCTTCGCCGTATCGGTGTACGTGCCCTTGATTTCGAGCTGGACCTCCATCAGGTCCTGCTCCAGGAACGCGGCCTTGAGCGGGTCCGTCTCCAGGCCTCCCGCGGACGTGTTGTCCGCGAGGTCGAACTCCACGCGGCCCTCGAAGCCCCAGGGCCGCAGCTCCAGCGCGAAGGACTTCACGTCGCCCGCGGGGATGGCGTGCGCGGTGCCACCCGCCGTCAGGGTGACGGACACCACCAGCCTGTCGTTGAAGCCGCTGGACTTCATGGCTCCTCCTCCACGCGCACATGGGCACTGAGGGTGTCGAAGCGCAGCTTCAGCTTGCGGCGCTCGCCGGCCACGATTCCCGTGAGGCCGAAGTGCAGCCACAGCCCCGCGTCGCGCCCGCGCAGCGTCAACTCCACGTCCGACAGGCGCGGCTCGTACCGGGCAATCTCGTCGCGCAGCTCGCCGGTGAGCGACTCCACCAGCTCGCGCGTGCCGTACTTCTCCGTGTACTCGCCCAGGCCGAAGTCGCGGCGGAAGAATCCATACCCGGCCTTGGTGTTCAGCACGGCCTCCAGGTTGCGCAGCACGTGCTCCAGCTCATTGGAGCCCTTGCGGCTCGGGGCGCGGCTGTCGCCACGGACGGCGAACTTGTCCAGGAACGATGCGCGGCCCATGTCAGGACCTGCGCCAGAAGAGGGACACCTGGGCGCCCTGGAGCGCCGGGGTGGCGTAGAAGGCCAGGCCGTCCTCGCGCAGCGCGAACTGCCACTCCTCGCCCTGGGCCAGCTTGTACCAGTCAATCTCCGGGCCCAGCGCGTGCGGGAAGGACGGGTGGGCCACGTACTCGAAGGTGATGCCCTTGAGGGCCATGCGGCGCACCGTGGCCAGGCGCGAGGGCCCCGCCAGCTTCACGCCGTCCATCGGCAGCGGCTCGCCGGCCAGGCGGCGCTGGACGAGCAGGTACAACTCGCCGCTCTCCCGGACCTCGGGCGGCAGCGGGGTGAAGATGAACTGGCCATCGCGCGCATCGAAGGCGCGGTGCGTGGCGCGGGTGGCCTCCGGCTGGAGCGCGCGCGTGAGCAGCTCCACCCAGCGGCCGAACCCCTTGCCCGGGGCCTCGTGCTGGTAGGTGGGCAGCGACTTGTCGGGCATCAGCTCAAGATAGCAGCACGCCTCGAAGTACAGGCGGCGCAGCGAATCGAAGAAGACATACGGGTGCGGGGAGACATGGCGGTGCATGTCCTCCAACAGGGCTTGCAGCCGCTGCACCTCGCACAGCGCGCGCCGGGCATTGCTGAGCCGGTCCGTGCGCAGGTAGCTGTCGGAGAGCCGGGCGATGAGCTGCAGCCGCGACTGCTCCAGGAGCGCCTCCAGCCGCTCCAAGAGGGCCCCGAGGAACGGGTGGGGGCCGACCAGCAGCAGCGGAGGAACCAGGTCCTCCGCCAGCCGCCACACGCCCTCGGTGTCCCTTCGGAAGACGGCCAGGGGGAGCGTGTCCTTCGCTCCGTCCAGGACCGGCTCCGCGGAGAGGCGAAGCCGACGCATCACCCGCTCCACCACCGGCGGGTCCTCCGCGTACAGCCTCACGCTCTGCGCGTTCGTCGTGTCCCCCATGACGTGCAGGTAGACGGTGGCCTCCGCGCGGCCCGTGCCCTCCAGCGAGAAGGGCGGCAGGACCGCGTTGCCGGGCACGTCCACCACGAAGCCAGCCGGGGTCACCGCCGTCATCGTCGAGACGGACAGGCTTCCACCGGCCAGCAACGGCTCGCTCCAGGCCATGGCCGCCACGCCGTAACCCGGCGTGCCAGACAGCGAGGCATGGAGGCGGACCTGTGCCTCCAGCGACTCATCCTGGGCCTCGAAATGCTCCGGAAGCAGCGTCTGGCCGACGTGCCACCGGACCCGTGCGAGCTTGAAGGGGGGCATGTTGTGCTCGTGTGGCGGCGGGGGCCTACGCCGTCTCCGTGACGCCCCACTTCTTGACGATGTTCTTCGAGGACGCCGCCGCGACGTTGATGGACTGCTCAATCGTCTTGGGCTTCACGCCAATCTGGAACGTGAAGTTCTTGGGAGACTGCACCTCGCGCGACTCGTTGTCAGCCACCGCGATGTTCAGCCGGTCCCCGTTCTTCTCCAGGAGGCCGTTGAGGTCCGCGTCCACGAAGTTGGACTTGAAGTACTTCTTCGCGATGGGGTCGTACTCGTAGATGACGTACTTCATCACCACTTCGATGTTGGAGAAAGTCCCCAGGAGCATCGAGGCGATGGACTGCTTGTTCGTCGTGGAGATCTGCGCGGAGAGGTACAGCGCGTCGGTGGCGCCCGTCTCCCACAGGTAGCTGCTCAGCACGCCCACGCACTTGGAGGCCAGGACCTTGTCCGGCTGCTCCGGGTCATAGATGGTCTCCTGGTCCGCCGCCAGGGCGATGCCGCCCACGGTGATGGAGGTGATGAAGCCCACGGGGGTCTGCTTGTCCTTCTTGAAGTTGAAGCCCTGGTAGACGTCCAGGTCACGTGCGAATGAAGGCATGACTCACTCCTGAGATGGTTGGGGGTTTGAGTACAGCGAAGCGGAACTAGCCGAGCCGGGACTCGAGCATCAGCTCCACGTTGAGGCCTTCGAACTGGATGTGCGGCAGGACGGCGACCTTGCAGTCGTACCAGCCGATTTCCCCAGTGCGCTGCTCCACCACCACGCTGGTGGCCTTGAACGGGAACCGGCGGACCGTGAGGTCATCCGGGCTGGCCACCGTCGTGACGTAGCCCGCCAGCCACGCGTCGAGCTGACGCTGGATGTAGGGCGCATCGGCGGTGCTGCCGATGTTGTCGCGCATGATGCACTTCACGTAGTGCGCCAGGCGGGTGATGGAGAACGTGTAGGCCAGGTTGGTGACGAGCTGCGAGTTCTCGGAGTCCTTCGGGTCCTTGAAGCGCTTGGCGACCTTCGCGGACTGGGTGCTGAAGAACGTCGCCTCGCTGGAGCCCTTCTTGTACACGAGCGGCATGAAGCCGCACCGGGCGAACTCGTACTCGCGGAAGTCCGGGATGGCGATCTCCACGGGCGCCTTGAGCTCCTCCTGGCCGCGCAGGAAGAACGTGTCCACCGGCAGGCCGGTGAGCAGACCGCCGCCCTTGGGGCCGCGGATGGACTGGCACCAGCCGGAGTTCTCGAACGCCTTCACCATGTTGCGGGCGAAGAGGATGGACGAGTTGCCCCAGAGGTACTTGTTGGAGTCACCCTGCGAATCCTCCGTGAAGTGGAGGTCGTCGCACGGGTTCTTGTCCGGATGCCAGGGCAGGCGCAGCACGTAGCGCGGGAACGTCAGGCCCAGGTACGCGGCCTCCTCGCTGTTGCGCAGCTCGTTCCACTTGCCGTAGCGCGGGTGGGCGAGCGCGCCCTCCAGGTCCTTGATGGCCTCCATCTCCTCGACCTTGTCGCAGCCGAAGAACTTGGGGCTGACGGCGGCGATGAAGGGGCAGTGCGACGCGTTGGCCACCTTGCCCATCTGCGTCAGCCACTTGATGTCGCCCGGCGTGGAGGAGAAGTCGTACAGGCCAATCATGGCGCCGAAGGGCTGGCCGCCGTACTGGTCGTACTCCTGGATGTAGACCTTGTTGAACAGCGACCCGGCGAACACGTCCGCGGAGTTGTTCTCGAAGTCCTGGGCCAGCTCGTCCTGCGCGGCGTCCAGCAGGTCGATGGCGATGTTCGCCTTGAAGTTGGTGTTGGAGACCAGGTCCTCCAGGCCCCGCCACGCCGACTCCATCTTCTGGAAGCGCTCGTGGTGGAGGATCTCGTTCATCTGGTCGTTGATCATCGCGTCGATGCGGTCGACGACGGCCAGCACCTGGCCCTTGTCGAAGCGCAGCGCGTCGCCCGAGTCCGTCGTCGCCGGCGGCACGTTCTGCACGAGCGCGGCGAGCGAGGACATGAAGCGCGCCTCGATGGTGACTTCCTTCTCATCGAGGGCGGGGACGAACTTCTCGGAGATCATCGGCTTGGCGTCCACGGGACGCTCCAGCCGCACGCTCTTGAACAACCCGGGCAGAATAGAGGTTTCAGCCATGACGGTTACCTTTGTGGAAATGGTGTGGACGAAAGCGGGCTTATGAGGTCACGGTCGCGTTCGCGGGGACGGTGGCCGGCGCGGTGGCGGGAGCGGTGGTCGCCGCGGCGCCCGGAGTCGCGGGCGAGGCGTTCGCGGGAATCGCCTTGGGCAGCTTCAGCGACTCGTAGTCCTTGAGCTCCGCGAGGACGGCCTTGAGGGCCTCCTTGTTGGAGAACAGCTCGTAGACCATGTTGCGCAGCGCCTTCTGGTTGTCGATGCTGGACTGCATCTCCAGCAGCAGCTTCTTGAGCAGCCGCAGCGCCTTGAGCTTGGGGACGTGGTTGACGATTTCGTCCGGGTGGAACGACTTCATCTTGGTGATGGGCAGCTCGACGTTGAGGTCGGCTTCCACGTCCGGGTTGATGCGGTTGGGCACCTGGAAGTTCACGGACATCTTCATGTCCGCCATCAGCTCGTTCAGGTTGCGGCCGTTGACCGAGCGCAGCTTGCGCGCGTCGAGGTCCACCTTCCGGTCCTCGGAGGAGCCGAGCGAGAAGTCTCCCAGCATCAGCATGCGCAGCGGCAGGTCGACCGCCTCCTGCTCGCCATTGATGGTGGTCCGGTACGTGAGCGTGATGCGCGACTTGGGCAGTTGTTCCTGGATTGACATGGCTACGTTACTCCCTCGGGTGGAAGGCCTTTCTGCGACCCGGCGGGACGCGCCGGGGTCCTGCGTCACTGCGGAGGCGGTGAGGTCGGCGTGGTGTCACCGGAGAACAGGACCACCTGCCGCGACTGCTCGGGTCCGCCGATGATGGGCTCGTAGCCCAGGTGACTGGAGTCCTCGACGCGGGCGTGGCCGTGCTGGTCCCTGATGACCAGCACCACGGTGAGGAACACCGGTGTATCGATGAGGTGGGGCAACACGCGCGAGCGCAGCCGGCGTCGCGCTTCAATGGCCCATGCAGTGCCGGTGCCACTGAAGGACTCGCTCATGTGCAGCCAGGCCTCCAGGCCGCCGGTGGGCACGGTGGCGAAGCCGCCCATGGAGGTGCCGTCGCCCAGGGCCGCGCCGCCCAGTTGGATTCCGCGCGTGTCGATGCGCTGGCGGCGGGTGGCGCGACGCACGCGGACCTCCGCCTCCGGGTACGCGTGGGAGAACAGCCAGTGGAGCGTGGAGGGGCAGGCGGGACGCAAGAGGCGCAGGCGGTGCGCGGCGGAGCCTTCCCAGCCCGGCAACAGCGAGCCGTCGCGCTCCGGGAAGAGGCCGGCGAAGCGGGCGCGCAGGAGCAGGTGGTCGAAGTAGCCCAGGAAGCTCTCCATCGTGTCGTGGTCCAGCGACTCCATCGCCTTGAGGAAGAAGGAGGGCAGGGGCGACTGGACGCTGAGCAGTCCCAGGTTGACGGTGATGATGGCGCGGCGCGGGTCGCGGGCGAACTCGACGGAGTGGACGAGCTGGGGGGCGTGGACGGTGCCCCGGTGGCTGCGCAGCTCCAGGTCATCCGGGCCGTAGCCCTCCTTGGAGAGCAGCTCCAGCAGCGCGGGGATGTCGAACTCGTGGGCGCGCTCGGCGATGCGCGCTTCGATGGAGGGCGCTCCGAGGGCCGGGGTGGAGGAGGTGGGCGTGAGGTCGTGCATGGCGTCAGTCCTCCTCTCCGGAGTTCAGCGGGGGCTGGCCGAGGAACGCGTCCAGGTCCACCCGGTAGAGCTGCTCCAGCGCGCGCATGGGCAGCGAGTCAGCCTCTTGCAGGAATGGCTCCAGGCCGCGCGCGTGTCCGCTCAGGCCGGCGTAGAAGCGGGTGAAGAGCGAGGGCAGGTACACGCGCGGGTCGAACCGCTCCACCGTGGCCAGCACGTCCGCGGCAATCACGCCCGCCTTGGTCATCTCTCCTTGCGCGAGCAGCGCGTCGAAGGCCTCCAGCTTGCGCAGCAGCAGCGCGAGCGGCGGGGAGACGGGGACGACGGGCCCCACGGGCGCGGCCGGCTCGGCGCGGGGCGCGGGCTTGTGCGCGGGCGCGTTGTCGCGAGCGGGCGCGGTCTCCGCCACCGGCTCGGGCGCGAGCGCGAGCGCGGGCGGCGCGGGCGGGGGAAGGACATCCAGGTGACGCCTCAGCCAGAGGCCGAGGTTGCGCATGGGCTCCTCGCAGCCGTTCTTGGGCAGGGAGGGCAGCGCGGTGAGGATGGGCTCGGAGAGCAGCAGGGCTTCTTCGATGGGCGCGCGGTTGTCGGCCTCGCACCAGCGCCGCCACGTGGCGTCCTGCTTCTTCTCGTTGTGCGCCAGGTGCTTGTTCATCGAGCGGAGCAACCAACGCAGCCCGCTCTCCAGGAAGATGTCGCGCTTGGCCTCCGGGCCGAACGCGGCGCGGCTGGTGGTGAGGACCAGGAGGATGGAGCGGAAGAGGCCCGGCATCGCGAGCAGGCCCTGCTCCTGGAAGGCACCGAAGAGGTAGGCGCCGACGAGCCGCGTGTCGCGCTGGCCCTCGCGTAGCAGGACCTCCGCGCCGCGAGCCGCAGTGGCGTAGTCGCCGCTGGCGACGGCCTCCGTGACGGCCTCCACGCGGGTGTCGGGCTCTTCGGCTGTCGCCGGGAGGGGAGGCTCGCCCTCGAGGGGCTTCTCCAGGAAGGTGCCGTCGAAGGGCGGCAGGTTGAGGGCCGCGTCAGCCATCGATGACCTTCATCTGTCCGGGGGAGACGATCTGGATGACGCCGCCGTACGAGCACATCAGCTTGGAGTTGCTCTCCAGCGCGGGCGCGTTGCCGAGCATCAGCTTGGGGCAGCCGGGCACCCAGGGCGCCGCGGTGGCGGGGATGCAGGGCATGGGGGTGAGGACACCGAGCGCCGCCGCCGTGGCCGCGGCCACCATGGGGTTGGAGAGCGACTGGCACATCCCGAAGGGGGGGATGTTCACCAGGGGCTTGTTGTCGAGGACGTTCGCCGCGGGCGTCGGGCCCATCACCTTGTTGGTGGGCAGCACGACCAGCGACGAGGGGGCGACGCCGAAACTGCACTGCAGCATCGCTCCCATGACGACCTGGGCTCCCATGCGAGCACCTCGTGGGCGTCGTGGGTTCCGGGATGGAACGTCTGACGCTGGACCCGGCCATTGCGTGGCGCGTGCCAGCGTTCAATTCCACCCGCTTCCCCCTGGAGCGGGTCGAGGGAGGGGGGCCGGGTCGGCCAGGACGCGTCGCCAGGGAACGCGGGCGCGTCCGCCGCGTACGCGCGCTAACGCGAGCCGGAGCGCTCGTCGTCGCCGGGGCCCCGGACGCTCTCGCGAGCGCGGCCCCTCAGCGCGGTAAGCGCCTGGAACACCGGATCCGAGGACTTCTGGTGAAGCGCGCCGGTGAGGTACTGGGAGCGGCACCAGGCCTCATTGACCTGTCCGTCCTTCGTCCGGTGGGGAAGGAGCGGGAACAGCTCGATTCGGTCCGGGAGGTGCTCGGCGCCCAGGCGCAGCTCCAGTCGGCGGCGTATCTCCAGGCGACGGTTGCCCGCTTCCTGGGTGAAGCGCTCCGCGTCCTCGGCTCCGGTGAAGACGAGCAGGACGTGGGGTGTGTGCTGCGCGCTGCCGCCCGACGCGGCGGTGCTGACGCAGGCCCCCTGGCAGAAGGGCAGGTCGGCGAGCGCGTCGACGACTTCGGCCGCGGGGTAGATGCGGCCGTCGCGGCGCACGTCGCGCGTTCCCGCATACAGGAATTGCTCGCGCTGGCGCGTGAGGATGACGTGGCCGGGGGGCCGGTCCTTGTCCGGCAGTTGCGTGAAGACGCCCACGTCGCCCGCGGCCTCCTGCCCGCTCAGGTTGAGGTCCTTCAGCGTCCAGGCGCGTCCCGGCGCGGGGGCGATGGCCGCGTTCAGCTCGCCGACGCGGCGGGGCGACGCGAGCACCACGCCGCCCTCCGAGGCGTCGATGAGCACCAGCGCGTGGGGCACCTTGGTCAGCTCCGACTGCCGCACCCACTCCCGCCAGGCCTCCCAGTCATGGAGGGCATCGACGGAGCGGAACCAGTGCCCCACGCTCTTGAGCGACCCGCCGCGGACGCGCGTCAGCACTTCACGGAGGGCGGGAGAGACGCCGAGCGCTCGTGGAGGATGCTCGAGGAGCAGGCCGGGGGCGCGCTCCAGGTCCGCGGGCTCCAGGTGGACGAAGGTGGCGCCCCGCAGCAGCGACGCGAAGAGGAGCGCGGGCTGGTGCTGGAGGAAGTGGAGGCCGGGCGCGGCGAGCACGTCGCCCGAGGCCAGGCCGTAGGCGAGCAGTCCGTCGCACAGCGCGCCGGTCCACGCGCGCTCGGCGCTGAGGGGCACGGGAGAATCCGGCGGGTCGACGCGCGGCGAGAAGAGCAGGGCCACCGTGTCGGCGGGGCGGTACGTGTGGGAGGCGAACGACGGCGCCGCGTCTCCCCGGGAGCGCAGCAGGAGCGGCTCGAAGCCCTTGATGAGCGGCGACTGGTGGGCCTCCGCGGAGATGTGCTGGGGCTCCAGCTTGGAGAGCCTGCGCGACAGGAAGAGGGGCCCGGTGGGCGGCAGGACGCTGATGCACGCGCCCAGCTTCAGCGAGGCCATGAGCGAGACGAGCAGCTCCTGCCCCAGCGGATGGACGAGAGCGACCTTCGCGCCCGGCTTGACGCCCTGGGCGGCCCACTCCGTGGCGCGGCGTGACGCACGGTCGGCCAGCTCGCGGTAGCCCAGGGCCTGCCAGCCTCGCGTGGCGTCCCAGGCGCGGAAGGCGGGCGCGGTGGAGTCGGCGTGGCGGACGACCAGATCATGGAAGAAGTCGTGGTGCTGGCCCGGGCGGCTCTTCGGCGCGGGGCCGCCGCGTCCCGCGTGGTGGGTGGCGAGCGCGGCGATGAAGCCCTCGGAGTCACTCCAGCTCTCCCGCAGCCAGGTGGGGAGCCCTCCGTCGGAGGTGGCGTCGGTGGGGCGGAGGATTTCCCGGAGGTCGAAGGGCATGGTGGCTTTCTCCCGCTGAGTCTATCCGACGGGGGGACGGGTGCGTCCGCCTCCGACAGCAAGAGTCGGGCCGGTAGGAGCCCGGACGCTCGTGGGCCAGCCGGGTGGGACGATGTCGGGGCTCCGGGCTCAAGGCTCAAAAACCCCGGGCTCGAGGCTCGGGGATAACCACTACGTCGACGCCAATCCCTTGCACGGTCAACACTCATGACGCGGGTGTGCTTGACACGGATTGCAAAGGCTTTCGTTGGCTGGGATTGAATTGAGTGAAGGGGATGGGCCTATGCTGCCCCGCATGATCATCGCCATTCCCCGTGAAACGGTGCCGGGCGAAAGGCGGATCGCGCTCGTGGCGGAGAGCGTGAAACGCCTCGTCGGCAAGAAGCACGAAGTGGTGGTCGAAAGCGGTGCGGGCCAGGGCGCGGAGTGTTCCGACGACGAGCTGCGGGCAGCGGGTGCCCGCGTCGAGTCGAGCGTCGAGGCCCTCTACGCCGCCGCCGACCTGCTGCTCAAGATTCAGCCGCCGGACGAGGCGGAGCTGGGTCGGCTCAAGGCGGACTCGGTGCTGGTGAGCCTGGCGTATCCGCTGGCGAATCCGGCGCTGGCGCGAGAGCTGGCGAAGCGGCGGGTGACGCTCCTGGCCACGGACATGATTCCGCGCACGACGCTGGCGCAGATGATGGATGTGCTCAGCTCGCAGGCGACGATTGCCGGCTATCGCGCGGTGTTGCTGGCGGCGGAGGCGCTGCCCCGACTGTTCCCGATGTTGATGACGGCGGCTGGCACCATTCCTCCCGCGAAGGTGCTGGTGCTGGGCGCGGGCGTGGCGGGCCTGCAGGCCATCGCCACGGCGCGGCGGCTGGGCGCGGTGGTGGAGGCGTACGACGTGCGCAAGGTGGTGAAGGAACAGGTGGAGAGCCTGGGCGCGCGCTTCGTCAACATCGACATCGCGGACGCGGCGGGCTCCGGCGGCTACGCGAAGGAGCTGGGCGAGGAGGCCAGGCGCAAGCAGGCGGAGGTGCTGGCGACGCACGTGGCGAAGTCAGACGTCGTCATCACCACGGCGCTGGTGCCGGGGCGACGCGCGCCGGTGCTCCTGCCCGCGGAGATGGTGCGGCGGATGAAGAGCGGCTCGGTGGTGGTGGACATCGCGGCGGAGCAGGGCGGCAACTGCGAGCTGACCCGCGCGGGCGAGCGCTACCGCACGGAGACGGGCGTCACCGTCATCGGCGAGCGCAACCTGCCCAGTCAAGTGTCGGTGCATGCGAGCGCCATGTACTCGCGCAACATGGAGAAGCTGCTCGCGCACGTCACCGACAAGGACGGCGTGCTCAAGCTGGATGTCGCGGATGAAATCGTGAAGGGAATGCTCATCACCCGGGGCGGGGACGTGGTCCACCCGGCCGTCGCGGACATGGCCATGGCGGACCTGGCCAGGAGAGAGGGCTGACATATGTCGCTGACGCTCATTTTCGGCCTCTACGTCTTCTTCCTGGCGGCCTTCACGGGCTACCAGGTCATCTCCAAGGTGCCGCACCTCTTGCACACGCCGCTGATGGCCTTCACCAACGCCATCTCTGGAATCTCCCTGGTGGGCTCGCTGCTCGCGGCGGGTGGGCACTACGGGACGGTGTCCACGATGCTCGGCGCGGTGGCGGTGCTGGCGGCCACCATCAACGTCGTGGGCGGCTTCCTCATCACCGACCGCATGCTTCGGATGTTCAAGAAGAAGGGCGGCGCGCGATGACCCTCTCCCTCACCGAGACGTTCGTCCAGTTGCTGTACCTGGGCGCCTCCATCCTCTTCGTGCTCGGCCTGAAGGATTTGGGCGACGCGCAGACGGCCCGGCGGGGCGTGCTGCTCGCGGAGATCGGCATGGTGGCCGCCGTCGCGGGCACGCTGCTGTACGGCGTGGGCGTGACGCAGGTCATCGTGCGGTGGGAGTGGATTATCGTCGCGCTGCTCATCGGCTCCGCGGTGGGCACGGGCATGGGCTTGTGGATTCCCATGACGAAGATGCCCGAGCGCATCGCGCTCTCGCATGCCTTCGGTGGCCTGGCGGTGGGGCTCGTCGGCGTCGTCGAGTACCTGCAGCACGGCGGCCCCCACATGACGACGCTGCAGATCACCGCCACGGGCCTGGAGGTCGCGCTCGGCGCGTTGACCTTCACCGGAAGCATCATGGCCTTCGGCAAGCTCCAGGGCTTCATCACCGGCCGGCCCGTCACGTACCCGGGGCAGAACCTCTCCAACATGCTGATGATTGTCGGCACGCTGGGGTTGATTGGGCTGCTCGTCTATTCGCCCGACGCGTCGTGGGCCTTCTATTCCGTCGCGGCGCTGGGCGTGCTGCTCGGGGTGTTGCTGGTGCTGCCCATCGGCGGCGCGGACATGCCGGTGGTCATCTGTCTGCTCAACTCGTATGCGGGCCTGGCGGCGGCGGCCACGGGCTTCGCGCTGGGCAACAACGTCCTCATCATTTGCGGCGCGCTGGACGGCTTCTCCGGCTTCCTCCTGGGCATGATGATGTCCAAGGCGATGAACCGCTCGTTCGCCAACGTGCTCTTCGGCGCGTTCGGCGCGGCGCCGGAGGCCAAGGCCGTCACGGAGGGCGCGGCGCCGTCGGGTCCCGCTCCCAACGTGGGCAGCGTGGAGGAGGCCGCCGAGGTGCTGCGCGCGGCCCGCTCCGTCATCGTCGTTCCGGGCTACGGCATGGCCGTGTCGCAGGCGCAGCACGCGGTGCGGGATTTGGCCAATGTCCTCCAGGCCAACGGCTGCGACGTGCGCTACGCCATCCATCCGGTGGCCGGACGGATGCCGGGGCACATGAACGTGCTGCTGGCCGAAGCGAACGTCCCGTATGACCACCTGTTTGATTTGGACGTCATCAACGACGACTTCACCGCCACGGACGTCGCGCTGGTGGTGGGCGCCAACGACGTCGTCAATCCGGCGGCGCGCTCCAACCAGAGCAGCCCCATCTACGGCATGCCCATCCTCTCCGCGGACATGGCGAAGACGTGCGTGGTGCTCAAGCGCTCGCTCAACCCGGGCTTCGCCGGCATCGAGAACGAGCTCTTCGTTCGCTCCAACACAATGATGGTGCTGGGGGACGCGAAGAAGACGCTGATGCAGTTCACCGCCGCCTTGAGGGAATAGAGCGACTCTGACCCAGGCGCGGTTGAAGGCATTTCACCGCACCCGTGTGCTGATGTGCGGAGGTGTGCCGATTCATCCGGAATGGGGATGGAGAATTCCATCCAGCATCCTCATTGAGTGTGGATCCTGGCCACCTTCGCGCAGAGACTCTCCGTTGACGAAATCGCGCATCGGCATTCCATTGAGGGATTCACATGGAGCCGGGGCGGGGCGGAATCAAGGAGCTGGCGAATGGTCGGCGACTCACGGGAAGGAAAGGGCCTGCCGGAGGACGTTCCGGGAGGCACGACGGAGCCTGAAGGCGGAGGCACCCCCGTGTTCGGTGGCGTGTCCGAGGCGGAGCTGGACGTCTTCGTCAGCAAGCTGCGCACGGACAAGAACCCACGGGTGCCGAAGGCGGCGTCGCGCGCTCGCGGCGACGTGCATGGAGAGCGGCTGCACAAGGGCGTGCGTCGCTCGCTCGTGTCGTCCGTGGTGGAAGAGGAGCCCGCACCGACGCCGGTCCCCACCGAGAAGCACGCATGGTTCATCGTGCTGGGCGCCAAGCCCGTGGGGCCCTTTGACGCGGAGGCCCTCAAGGCGCCCTGGGAGCGCGGTGAGCTGGGGCCCGACTCGCTGTGCTGGCGCGTGGGCTTCGAGGCGTGGCTGCCGGTGGGACAGGTTCCGGAGCTGATCCAATCGCTGTCGCCGCTCCCCCTGGCGTTGGAGCTCAGCGCCGCCGTGGATGAGGCGCTGTCGGCCGCCTTCGCCGAGGGGCCCCAACTGCCCGCGGCCATGACCGCGACCGCGGCGGAGTCCTCGGGCATCCCCTCGTGGGCCGTCGAGGCGTCACCTCGGACGGCGTCCAGTGCGCCCGCGGACGTCGTGGGAAAGCACGCGGTGCTCTCGGACGTCACCGGAGTCTCGGAGCAGGTGGAGGCCCGCACTCGCGTGGGTGGCTGGTGGTTCACGCTCGCCGGCGGTGTCGCGGGTGGCGTGACGGTCGCGCTCGTCATGGGTTTGTTCGGCCGCTGGGATGGCGCCTCGGCGCTGCTCGCCCGGATGAATGTCGCGGAGCTCTTCAAGCCCGCGCCGACGGAAGTGGTGGCCGCGCCCGTCGTGGCCGCCGTGAACACGCCTCCTGTCGAAGTCGTGGTCGCCGCGCCCGTGTCCGCCGAGGCCGTGGCGGCGACTTCCGCGCCGCTGGGTGGCGCCGTCGCTCCCGTGACGGTGACGGCGGCTCCACTCCTGCCGACGCCACCGGTGGTCGCCCAGGCCCGTCCTTCGCTCGCGGGTGTCGCCGCGGTGGGGAGGGGTGGAGCGGTACCGGTGCTGGCCGTGGCGGGCGGAGGGCTCGCGACGTCCGTGAGGGCGAGCGCGTCTTCGTCCAGCCAGGACCGGGACGTCGATGCCGCGCCGGGTGTCGGCGCAGTGGTGCCCCGCGTGCCGGAGGTCAAGCTCGCTTCCGGAGCGCGGCCCGTGGCGCCGCCGCCCGTGCCCGCCGTGGAGCCCGCTCGCGCCGTTCCCGCGCCGGCTGGCTCGGATGACGACCTGGGGCTCGACGAGGACTTCGCGCGGGAGCTGTCGGGGCCCGCTGCGGGCTCGCGTTCGCGGGACGAGGCGCCGTCCGTCTACATCCCGCCCGTGGCACCCATCCAGAATCCGCGCGTGTCGCTGGCGCAGTCGGATGTGTTCGAGGTGGTGCTCGCCAACAAGGGTGAGGTCACCGCGTGCGCCGATGTGAAGCCGCGTCCGGTGGACCTGGGGACTCGCGTGGTGGTGCGCTGGTCCATCCTCCCGAGCGGAGAGGTGTCCGAAGTCGTGACCGAGACGGGCTCGTTGCGCGGCACGCCGTTCGCGCGCTGCATCGAGGCCAAGGTCGGCGCCTGGGTCTTCCCCAAGCACCAGGAGCAGGGGGGGCCCGTGCGCTTCCCGTTCGTGTTCTGAGTCCACGTCAGGAGCGCTCATGCCTGCCTACGTCGTCGTCGAAGTCTCGGTGCATGACGTGCAGACCTACGAGCGCTACAAACAACTCGCGCCGCCCTCCATCGCCCACTACGGAGGGCGCTATCTGGTCCGGGGTGGGGCGACCGAAGCGCTGGAGGGCTCGTGGCAGCCGCCGCGCTTCGTCCTGCTGGAGTTCCCCTCCGTCGAGCAGGCTCGCGCGTGGTGGTCCTCTCCCGAGTACGCCGCCGCCAAGGCGCTGCGTCACGTGAGCGCTCACACGATGATGTTGTTGATGGACGGGGTGCCACAGGATGACCGGCGCCCGGTCGCCACGGTGGTCACCACCGTCGAGTCCGTGGCGCCCTGAGCTCACGCCCCGCGCACCGGGCTCACCCGCGTCGAGTCCGTGGCGCCTCGAGCGCCCGCCGGGCTCGCACCGAGGTGTCGCGCGAATCGGAGTAGCCTCGCCGCCACGCGCCGGGCTCCCGTGCTCGCATGCCGCGGGCGGTGGTGCCCGGCCGGAACGGGAGCGCCATGTCTTTCGCCGAGCCCCTCTCGCGTCGCGGGCGGTTCGCCTGCGTGCTGCTGTTGTGTCTCCTGACGGCCTGTGACGACGGGGACTCCCCGCCGACGGAGGAGGACGTCCTCGTGCGACTGGCCGCCATTCCGGGCCTCACGGTGCGCGAGGAGCCGGCGGGCACGGAGCTGCCGGGCCATCGCTTCTTCGTCATGGACTTCGAGCAGCCGGTGGACCATGCGCGGCCGGACGGCCAGCGCTTCCGCCAGCGACTGACGCTGCTGCACGTCTCGCACGCGAGTCCCATGGTGCTCTACTCGGGCGGCTACTTCGTCTCCACGGAGCCCTCGCGGCGAGAGCCCACCCAACTGCTCGACGCCAACCAGCTCTCCGTGGAGCACCGCTACTTCGGCCCGAGCCGTCCCGTGCCCACCGACTGGAGCCAGCTCACCATCCGGCAGTCCGCGGACGACTTCCACCGCATCGTCGAGGCCTTCAAGCCGCTGTACCCCACCCGCTGGCTCTCCACCGGTGCGAGCAAGGGCGGCGAGACGATGGTGTTCTTCCGCCGCTTCCATCCCCAGGACGTGGACGCGACGGTGGCCTACGTGGCGCCGCTCGCCCGCTTCGACGATGAGCGGTTCATCACCTTCCAGGAGGCCGTGGGCGAGGCGTCCTGCCGGGAGCGGCTGAAGGCCTTCCAGCGCGAGGCCCTGTCGCGGCGCGAGGCCCTGCTGCCCCTGATGGATGCGAGGGCCCTCCAGCGCGGCCTCACCTTCGAACACCTGGGCCGGGAGCGCGCCTTCGAGCACGCCGTCATCGAGCACTACTTCTACTTCTGGCAGTACGAGGGCCTCTCCCGCTGCGGCACCGTGCCCGCGCCTTCCGTCAGCGACGCCGCGCTCATGGATGAGCTGGACGGGCGCGTGGGGCTCGACTTCTTCTCCGACTCGGACGTGGAGGACTACGGCCCGTATCACTACCAGGCCGCGGTGGAGCTGGGCTTCCCCCGTCCCTTCGAGAGCCACCTGGCGGACCTGCTCCAGTACCCGGGCACCGACGTGCCGGCGCAATACGTCCCGAGCGGGGTGAGCACCGTCTTCCGTCCGGAGGCGATGCCGGACATCCAGCGCTGGGTCGCCACGGAAGGCGAGCGGCTGATGTTCATCTACGGCGGCCATGACCCGTGGACCGCGGCGGCGTTCGAGCTGGGCAATGCTCGCGAGGCCGTGAGCTACACGGTGGCGGGCGGCAATCACGGCGCGCGGATATCCCAGCTGCCGGAGGCCGAACGCAACGAGGCCCGGGAGCTCTTGCGCCAGTGGGTTGGCGTGAGTTCCCGGGCCTCGGGACTGCAATCACAGTCGTGGCGGCTGGAGCCGGAGGGCGAGGAGTTCGGTCCCCGCCCTCGGCACAGCCATCAGCGCTAGTTCACGCCGACGGCGGTCCAGCTCTCCTTGACCTTCGCCACCTCGGCGGAGTCCGCGCCGTACAGGTCCGTGGCCGCGGTGATGGTCGCGGCGCGGGCCTGGGCGAACGTGGTGTTCGGCGTCATGTAGTGGGCCAGGGCGCGGTAGTAGATCTTCAGGCCCTTGTCCATGCCGATGCCGTCCTTCACCTCGAGCTTGGACGTGCTGTTCGTTCCGCCGTTCGCCAGCAGGTAGAAGGCGTTGTTGGCGATGCCGCTGGAGCCGTGGACTTCCGTCTGCTTCGGGTAGTCCTTGTAGTTGTCGATGGAGTACCCGTCCTTCTTCGGGTCGTTCATGTAGCGGAGGCCGTCCTCGCTGTCGCCGTTCGTCGGCGTCCAGGCCGTCTCGCCCACCGTCCAGTTGAACTTCACGTCCGGGTTCTTCGTGGACGCGTACCACTCCACGCCCGCGCCCATGATGTCGCTGAACGCCTCGTTCAGACCACCGGACTCGTTGCGGTAGATGAGGCCGGCGGTGCGCTCCGTCAGGCCGTGGGTGATTTCGTGGCCGGCGATGTCCAGCGCGGTGAGCGGGCCGGACGTCTTGCCGTCGCCGTCGCCGTAGCTCATCTTCGTGCCGTCCCAGAACGCGTTGACGTAGTTGGTGCGCACGTGGACGAAGGAGTTGAGCGCCTCACCCGCGCCGTCGATGGAGTCGCGACCCAGGATGTCCTTGTAGAAGTCGTAGGTCATCTCGGCGCCGTAGTGCGCGTCCACGGCCGCCTTGGTGCGCGGACCGTCGGAGGCCTCGCCCCAGACGTTGTTGTCGTCGGTGAGCTGCGTCTTGCCCGACGCCGTCGTCTTGTTCATCGCGTCGTAGGTGTTCACGCCCTTGCCGCGCGTGCTGTCCTCGAGCGTGTACTTGCCGTCCGCGCCCTTCGTGGTCTCCAGCGCCACCTTGCCGCTGTACAGCGAGGTGTCGTCCACCGTCTTGTTCGTGGGCTCCTCGACGGGGGGCTTGGTCTCCGTCGGGGTGACGCTCACGCTCCAGCCGTTCAGGGTGCCCTTGTCCAGCCGGGCCTTGTCCTCGACGGTCAGCGTCCACTCGCCCTTGGCGCTCTCACCGGCGAACGCGCTCAGGTCGAACGAGCCCTTGATGTCGTCCGTGCTGCCGCCCTTGCGGTCGTGCACCACGGCGCTCGTGCCGGAGGGGCTGGTCAGCGTGACCTTCAGGTCGCCCTTGAACGTGTGGGCGATGTCCAGGTCCAGCTTCAGCTTGTCGATGGTCGCGTCCTTGTCGAAGGCGATCTTCGACGTGACGGTGCCCTGGTCGACGATCTCCGCCTTCGTGGTGGACGTCGCGGTGATGGGCTCCGGCGCCGCCGCGCCCTTGGGGGCCGCGCGGTTCGAGCCGTAGAACCCGCCAATCTCGTTGAAGGACTCGAAGATCTTCCCGGTGTTCGCATCCACCAGGTAGTTCATCTTCTGGGGGCGGTCCTGGCCTTCGATCGCCTGCATCTGCACGCGGTACGCGGAGTGGTACTGGCCGGCCTTGTCCTGGTAGATGACCCGCTCGGCGTTCGGCTGCTTGTCCGGCTTCAGGCCGAACTCCTTGCGCGCGATGTCGATGGCGGACTGCGTGTTCAGCTTGGGCAGCTCGCGGCCCAGGCCGGCCGGCACCGTGGACTGCTCGCCGGTGACGCCCGTCACCTGGCCGTCCTTGTTCAGGTGGGAGATGATCTGCTCACCGAAGACCTTCACGCCCTCGTGAACGCGGTCCAGGCGGACGTGCGTCATGCCGAGCGCATCGCGCTCGACGTTGGCGGGAACGAACGTGGTGGGCTGGGGCAGCAGCGTCTGCGCGCCCTTCAGGGGGTTGATGTGGTTCAGCGAGGCCTGCACGGCCTGCTGCGCCTCGGGGCTGGTCAGCGCGATGCGGCCAGGACCCGCGGGGGCCTGGGTCAGCGTCTTCTCCGCACGCGCCAGGTCCGTAGGACGCACCGAGGGGCCGAAGCCGTCCTTGGTGGTCAGCGGGGTGGCCGCCTTCGCCGTGTTCTTCGGCTGGGTCTCGGTGGTTGCGGGACGGACGCTGACAGGCTTGGTGTCGACTCGACGGATGGTCATTCGAAGCTCATTGACAGCGGGGGATGCGAGGATTGTCGCGCGGGCGTCACACGGAGTTTCCGATCTGCCTGCTGCGACGCGCCATCCCCGCTTTCTCCGCTAATTTTTGCCAGTGTTTCAGTGATTCCGGCCCTTTTGTGGGACTGGACGTGTGTTTCATTCCTCTGTGGGTGGAATTGGGGCGGGCCGAGGCGGGAGTCCAGGCCGACTCCCTGTCGCGGCGGACGAGAATTATCGGTGAATTATCCCGGCATTTTTCCACCCCTTCAGGGGAGAGGAATGACGGGTTTCCGGGGAGCTGGGGTGGATCAACCCCGGTAGGACGGGGTGTCGGCGCGCTCGTGCTCGGGGACCTGGATGACCTCGGTGTCGGCCAGGTAGTCGTGGATGCAGCGCCGGTCGTCCCGGAAGATGCAGAGCGCGTCGGCAAGGCCAAACACGCACAGCACCTGGTTCAGGAAGCTGGGGAGCAGGTTGCGCAAGAAGATGATGCGCGCGAGTGAAACATGGCTCCCGTCCATCCTCACCACGCGGATGTGGCGCCAGCGCTTGCCCAGGCTCTGTCCGTTCTGCCCGGAGAGGTAGAGCTGCACGAGGCACAGCACGAGGGAGCCGAGGAGTCCGAACAGCACGAAGCCGAACGAGGCGAACTCCTCGTCCGTCGGCTCGGCTGTGAGCGCGAACATGACGAGCCCCGCGACGAAGGGGACGAAGACGACGATGGAGTCCACCAGGTTGGCGAGGAAGCGGTCTTCCCGGGAGGCCTGGGGCGCGGGGGCTCGCACCGCGCAGGCGCCGCAGTAGCGCCGCCCGTCGCGCGCCCACTGCAGGCAGAGGTGGCACGCGAAGGTGCCGCAGCGCTGGCAGGCGGCGCTGGCCACGGTGTCGGGGTGCAGGGCACAGCGGGCGTCGAGCGACGCGCTCGTGGCGGGGTCCAACGAAGACATGGCGACTCCAGGCGGGGCTCAGGGGCCGCCGAAGAACGACACCTCTAGCACTCGGATGAAGAGGTTGCAGGCCGCGTGGAACAGCGCGGCGCCCACGACGGTGCCGGTGCGCTCGCGCATCCATCCGAACAGCAGGGCGGGGAAGAACACGGACAGCCGCCACGCCTGGAAGATGGCCAGGTGGCCCAGGGCGAAGAGCACCGCCGTCACCCAGAAGGCGGGCCCCAGCCGCGCGCCCAGGAACCTGCGGCCCTGGGGCCAGGCGTCACGCAGGCGCGTCTGGAGATAGCCCCGGTAGAAGAACTCCTCGGGCAGCGCCACGACGAAGAGCTGGTCCACCACCCACTCGCCGAAGCGCGGCGGCAGCCGGAGGCGGAAGTGGACCTCGCCTCCCAGTGGCGTGAGGTATCGCGTGAGCGTCTCCGGCAGGTGTGGCAGCAGCTCCGCGAAGCCGGCGAACGCCAGGAAGAAGAGCGGGCCCACCACGGCGGAGAGCACGAGGAACAGGCGCACGTCCTCGCGCCAGGCGCGCATGGACAGGCCGTAGTCGCGGTAGTCCTCGTCGCGCCAGCGCATGGGGATGAGCGGCAGGTAGAGGAAGCCCACCGTCGCCACGAGCTTGGGGACGCTGGTGCCGCCGAAGATGAGGAACGCGGCGATGATGCCCGCGAAGCCCAGGGCCCACAGGCCCATGGCTTCCTGCACGGCGTTGGGACGCCAGGGGGTCGCCACCGTTTGAGTCATGGTTCGTTCGCGGAGGCGAGGGTGAGCTTCACCTCGCCCAGGGGGAGCACCCTGCAGCCGCGCCGGGTGCGCTGCACCACCACCGCCACCACCCGCCCATCCGAGTCGAACAGGGGGCTGCCGGGGGGCAGGGCGAGGGGGACGTCATAGAAGGGGGCCGGCGCGCGCGTGGCCTGGGCGGCCTCCGGCTTCGCGGGACGGTTCCGGGCGCCGGGCACCACGCCCACCACCCAGCGCCCCTCCAGGCTGTCGCCTTCCTTGAGGAGCCGCACGGGCACCGCGGGGTAGGTGCCGTCCGGCGCGGCGACGACGGCGACCTTCAGCGCCACGTTGGCCACGAGCACGCGCGCGGGGAGGGCCTGCCCTTCGTGCTCCACGGTGGCGACGTTGAGGCCCACGTACTCCTGGCCCACGGACTCCATGGAGGTGAGCACCTGTCCGGCGGAGCCCACGAAGACGCCCGGGCCGGCGCTGCGGGGGCCATTGACCGTCACCACCGAGCGGCTGTGCTGCTCCATCACCCGCTGGAGGTCGGCGCGCGAGGGCTTGCCCGGGTCCGCGGAGGAGGCGGGCAGGGTGACGAGGCACAGTGCGAGGGCGAGCGGTGACAGGCGGGACATCGGCGCGCGCCGAACCCTATCACCGCCCGGCGCGCAGCGCGGCGAGGAAGCGTTCCGCCGGCAGGGTGTTCAGCACGTCCTGCTTTCGCGCCCAGCCGCGCCGGGCGGTGGCCACGGCATAGGACAGGTTGCCCAGGTCCTCCTGGCGATGCGCGTCGCAGCTCACCACCAGCTTCACGCCGAGCTGCGTGGCCTTCCGGACGTACTCGGCCTTGATGTCCAGCCGTGCGGGCTTGCCGTTGATCTCCACCGCCACCCCGCGCTTCGCGGCGTGCTCCAGGACGTCCTCCATCCGGAGCGGGTAGGGCTCGCGGCTCTGGAGGAGGCGGCCGGTGGGGTGTCCGAGGATGTGCAGGTGCGGGTTGTCCAGCGCGGTGAGCACCCGGCGCGTCATCTGCTCCTCGTCCATGCTGTGCCGCACGTGGATGGAGGCGATGACGACCTCCAACTGCTCCAGCACCTGGTCGTCATAGTCGAGCGCGCCGGACTCCAGGATGTCCACCTCGATGCCCTTGAGCAGCCGCATGCCGGGCACCGCCTCGTTGACGCGGTCGATCTCCTCCCACTGGCGCTTGAGCGCGTCCACCTTGAGCCCGCCCGCGTAGATGGCCGCTTCGCTGTGCTCGGTGATGGTGAGGTACTTCAGCCCCATCGCCTTCGCGGCGCGCGCCATCTCCTCCAGGGAGTTGCGTCCGTCGGACCAGGTGGTGTGCGCATGGACGGCGCCCTGGACGTCCTCCATGGTGACGAGGTCCGTGGGCAGCGTGCCGGCGCGGGCGGCCTCCACCTCGCCGTTGTCCTCGCGCAGCTCCGGCGGCACGAACTGCATGTCGAGCAGCGCGTAGAGCGCCGCCTCGTCCTTCACCGGGAGCTTGGTGCCGTCGTCGCGGTGCACGCCCCACTCGGAGATCTTCATGCCCCGCTCGTGGCCCAGGTTGCGCAGGCGGATGTGGTGGGCCTTGGAGCCGGTGAAGTGGTGGAGGGCGGTGGCGAAGTCCTCGTCCGGCAGCACGCGCAGGTCCACCTGGAGGTCTCCGGCCTCCATGCGCACGGAGCACTTGCTGTCGCCCTTGCCCAGCACGGTGGCCACGCCGGGGGAGGTGGCCAGCGCGTCCAGCACGGGCCCCGCGTCGGGGGCCGAGGCGATGATGTCCACGTCCGACACCGTCTCCGCGCGGCGACGCACGCTGCCCCCCAGGCTGGCGCGCACCACGCCGGGCGAGGCGCGCACGCGCTCCAGCAGGGCCTCGGCGAGGGGGAGCACGTCCCCCAGGAGCTTGCGCTCGCCGCGAGCGCGCCGGAACAGGGCGATGCCCTCCAGTATCTTCGCCTCGCTCTTCGCCCCGAAGCCCTTGAGCTCGCGCACGCGGCCCTCGCGGCAGGCGGCTTCCAGCTCCTCGACGGAGCCGATGCCCAGCTCCTTCCAGAGCGCGGCCACCTTGCGGGGGCCGATGTCCGGCAGCTTCATCAGCTCCAGCAGCCCCGGGGGGAACTTCGCGCGCAGGTCCTCGAAGTAGGTCATCCGTCCGGTGGTCACCAGCTCGGTGATCTTCTCGGCGAGCGCGGGGCCGATGCCCGGGAGGCTCTCCAGGCGTCCTTCCGAGACGATGGCGCCCAGGTCCTGGGTGAGGCCCAGGATGCGGTCGGCCCCCATGTCGTAGGCGCGGGAGCGGAAGCCATTCTCGCCCTGGAGCTGGAGCAGCAGGGAGATGTCCCGGAGGACCTGGGCAACGGTGGCTTTGTCGACGATGGGAGCGGTCACGGCTGGAGTCACGCGGAGGAAGGTAATGCCCGGGGAACGGGGATGCAGGCCGCTCCTCGTTGTGGGAAAAGGACGGCGATGACGAAGATCAAGCTCGGACCGGCGGACTTCGCCGAAAAGGAAATGCGCGGCTACGAGGTGGGCAAGCGCAACGTCTGCATCGCGAAGATTCACGGCCGATACAAGGGCCTTGATGATTGGTGCAACCACGCGGGCTGCCTGCTGTCCGGAGGTCGCATCGAGGACAACCTCGTCGTCTGCCCGTGTCATGAGGTCGGCTTCGACATGGACACGGGCCGCAACGAGACCTCCCCTGGGGTCTGTGACGACCAGCCGACAGTGACGGTCGAGGTGCAGGATGGCGCCCTCGTCGTCGACCTCCCCGACAATTCCTGAAGCGCCAGGCGCAACGGAGTCCTGACATGGCACACGACGGACACGACCATGACCCCCGTCATGGCGACGGCCACGGGCACGACCACGGCCACGAGCATGACCACGGCCAAGGCGAAGTGCGCACTCATGCACACAAGCACGAGCACGGGCACAGCCATCCTCATGAGCACGAGGACGGGCATACCCACGCGCACGCGCACACCCATGCGCACGAGCACCCCCACACGCACGAGCACGGCCACACGCACGAGCACGGGGGCCATGACCACGGCCACGAGCACGGAGGCCACTCGCACGGCCACACGCACGCGCACGGGGGCCATGACCATGCCCACGGGCCTGGCCCATCACCCTCGCATTCTCACGGCCACTCACATGGGGCCACCGAGGGGAACGTTCCTCAGGAGCACAAGTCGCGCGCGCCCGTTCACGTCAGTGCCTTCGTCGTGACGTGCTCGGACAGTCGTGACGCCACGCGTGATGCGAGCGGCAAGGTCCTCCGCGAGGGACTGGAGGCCGCGGGCCACGGCATCGCCGGCTACCTCGTCGTGAAGGACGACCCGGAGGCCATCCGCGCCGCGGTGGCGGAGGCCCGGGCCGCGGGCGCTCGAGCCATCCTCTTCACGGGAGGCACCGGCATCGGCCGGCGCGATACCACCGTGGAGACGCTGCGAGCTTTGTTTGAGAAGGAACTGCCCGGCTTCGGAGAGCTGTTCCGCATGCTGTCATTCCGCCAGATTGGCAGCCCCGCGATGATGTCCCGGGCGACCGCAGGCACGTATCAAGGAATGATAATTTTCGCGCTCCCGGGTTCCCCGCAGGCCGTGCGACTGGCGCTGGACGCGCTCATCCTCCCGGAACTCGGGCACGCGGTGCGGGAACTCACTCGATAATCAACATCCGGGAATTCAGCCGTTTGGCCGTTGATACGGCTTTTCTGTATTGGGGCTGGTTTGAGGATTGACCCGCAGGCAACGTTTACGCAGAGTAGTCAACATTCGCTGCTCTGTCGCGAATAGGTTTGCAGGTCGTCCCCCACAAAGCAGACCTCCCGAAAGAGGAGGAGCCCCATGCACATGAAGCGATTGGCTTCGTTGGTGTTGATGCTCGGTTGTGTCTCGGCGTTCGCGAAGGCGTCGGAGCGAGAGGTGTGGATCACCCTCGGCGCTGACGCCCTGTCGGAGGTGAACGCCGCGTTCATCGTCGCGGGCGCGAAGGTTCCCTCCCTTGCGGGGCAGAAGGGTGACGTCGTCGCCCTCAAGCTGCCCGAGTCGGAAATCGACCGGGTCTCCCGGGTGATGCACGACAAGCTCAACCGCTGCGGCGGCTTCGTCTACCACGACACGGAGGCGGAGGCCCTGGCGGCGGTCGCCGGTGGCGGACAGACGCAGTTCAGCCCGCTGGCGGTGACGTACACGCTGGACAACGGCCCGGTCGTCAACACGCTCCTGGCGAGCATGGCCGAGCCGAACATCCTGGCGAACATCACCCACCTGTCCAGCTACACCACGCGCTACTACACGTCGACCACGGGCGTGCAGGCGGCCAACTGGCTGAAGACGTTGTGGGAAGGTTACGCGGGTCCGCGCGCGCAGGCGGGCGGTGACGTCACCGTCCAGTTGTTCACCCACGCGGCGTGGGCGCAGCCGTCCGTCATCATGACCATCACCGGCACGGTGACGCCGTCGGAGATCGTCGTCCTGGGCGGCCATCTGGACTCCACCAGCTCCTCCAGCGCGGCCCCTGGCGCCGACGACGACGCGTCCGGCATCGCCACCATCTCCGAGGTCATCCGCGTGGCCATGGCCAACGGCTACCAGCCGGCGAAGACGGTGAAGTTCATGGCGTACGCCGCCGAGGAAGTGGGCCTGCGTGGCTCCAAGGAGATCGCCGACTCGCACAAGAACCAGGGCGCCAACGTCATCGGCGCGCTGCAGCTCGACATGACGAACTTCAAGGGCTCCACCATCGACGTCGCGCTGATGACGGACTTCACGAACGCGGCGCAGAACACGTTCATCACCAGCCTCATCTCCACCTACGTGCCGGGCATCCAGGCGGCGAACTCCACGTGCGGCTACGCGTGCTCGGACCACGCCTCGTGGACGAACGCGGGCTTCGCGGCGTCGATTCCCTTCGAGGCGCTGATGGGGCAGCACAACAACCTCATCCACACCTCGGGTGACACGCTGGTGAAGAGCGGCAACAACGCGAACCACGCGCTGAAGTTCGCGAAGGTCGCGGGTGCGTACATGGCGGAGCTGGCCAAGGGCACCGCGTCGGTCTCCGACAGCATTCCCCCCACCGTGGCCGTCACGGCTCCCACCGCCGGTGCCAGCGTCTCCGGCTCCGTCACGCTCTCCGCCAACGCCACGGACAACGTCGGTATCGGCCGGGTGGAGTTCCTGGTGGACGGCAACCTCGTGGGCACCGCCACCACGTCGCCGTACTCGGCCACGTGGAACTCCGCCGCGGTCGCCAACGGCAGCCACGCGGTGACGGCGAGGGCGTACGACCTCATCGGCAACACCACCACCAGCGCCGCCGTCACCGTCACCAGCGCCAACGCCTCCAGCAACGCCATCTACGACACGGTGCTGCGTGTTCCGCGCTGCTCCAACGTGGGCAACGTGTGTGACTCCACCACGCTGCTCAACGGCCGCGCCGGCCTGGGGCCCGAGGCCAACGCCCCCAACACCATCAACAACTCCTGCGCGGACGGCGTCTCCGGCGCGTACCACTCCGACGAGTCGAACGACCGCATCCGCGTGTCCACCGTCAGTGGCAACCCCTTCGCCCCCGGCGAGACGGTTCGTATCGAGGCCACCGCGTGGGTCTTCTCCATCCGTCCGGACAAGCTGGACCTGTACTACACCGCGACCGCCAACAGCCCGGTGTGGACGAAGATCGCCACCATCTCTCCCGTGGCGACGGGGCAGCAGACGCTGACGGCCACGTACACGCTGCCCGCGGGCACGCTGCAGGCCGTGCGCGCTCGCTTCCGTTACAACGGCAGCGCGGCCCCCTGCGGCACCTCGTCGTACGACGACCACGACGACATCGTGTTCGCCGTCAGCCCGTAGTTCCGTAGGATGCCCCCATGCCCCCTTGCCCGTATGGAAGGGGGCGTGGACTCCCGGGACGACGAATCCGGGAAGCGTGGGCGGCGGGCCGCCGTTCCAGGAACATTTGGGAGCCCCGACGTGACACGCCGCGCGAAGTCGAACCCCGGTCTGAGCCCCCGGGCGGCCGAGCACCTGCGCCCCCGGCTCGACGCCTTCCTTGCCTCCACGGATGCCCGGGCCCGCATCGGGTTCGACCCGGTGGAGTTCCCCCACCGTTACACGGACGCTCGCGATATCGAGGTGAGCGCGCTGCTCGCCTGTGCGCTGGCCTATGGGCGCGCGGACCTGTTCCGCCCCAAGGTGGACTCGCTGCTCCAGCGCATGGGCCCATCGCCCGCCGCCTTCGTCCGCGCGCTCGACATCCCTGGTGCGAAGGCGCTGCTGGACGGGTTCGTCTATCGCTTCAACGTGGGGACTGATGTCGCCGTGTTGCTGTTGGGCATGGGGCGCGCCCTGCGGGAGCACGGAGATCTGGAGTCCCTCTTCGTCCAGGGGCTCGCCGCCGAGGGCAGCCTGCACGGCGCGCTGGGGGCCTTCACCACCGCGCTGCGGCGTGTGCCCCTGGAGCCCCTGCGCGCCGCGATGGGACCCGAGCGGGGATTGCACCACCTGTTGCCCTCTCCGCTGGGGCCGGGCGCGGCCAAGCGCTTGAATCTCTTCCTGCGGTGGATGGTGCGGGGCCCGGACGCGGTCGACTTCGGCATCTGGAAGCGGGTGTCGCCCTCGGTCCTGATGATTCCGTTGGACACGCACATCGGCCGCATCGCCGGCCACCTGGGTCTTACGCGCCGGAAGGATTTGACGTGGCGGACCGCGGAAGAGGTGACGGCTTCGTTGCGGGCCTTGGACGCGGAGGACCCGGTCCGCTACGACTTCGCGCTCTGCCACTATGGGATGAGTGGCGCGTGTCCCGCGCAGCCGGTGCCGGAGAACTGCGAGCGCTGTCCGTTGCTGGCGGCCTGCCTCGTGGGGCCGCGTGTGGTGGCGACGGCGACCCGTCGGGTCTCCAGTGCCTCGCGAGCGCGAGGTTCCTCGGTGTCGGGTGGGGAACGGCGTTGACCCTGGGGCGCCGGAGCGCTGCAATCCGGCGGGATGTCTCCGCGTCTTCTCCAGGGTGACATCAAGGCCTCCCCGGGCCGAGGAGTGTGAAGCGGTGCTCGCGACACTGGTGGCGGTGCCCCCGGCGGTGGCGGCTGCGGTGGAGCGCGGCGTGCGCGCGTCGGGCGCGGGACAGTCCTGCCACGTGTTGTGCGTGACGGGAGCCGACGTGATTGCCACGCCGGTCGATGAAGGGCTGCTGGTGACGTTTGACTCCGGTGGCCCGCTGGAGGACGTGCTCGCGGGCGTGCGTCGACTCCACGCGCTCCGGGTCTCCTCGCGCACGCACCTGGTGGTGCTGACGACTCGCGAGGACGTGGAGACCGAGGCGTTGGCGGAGGCTGGCGCCGACGAGTGTGCCGCGTCTCCCGACCGGGGCTGGGGCGCGCGACTGGTGATGCTGCGTCGGCGCCTGGAGACGGAGACGGGCGAGCGGGACCTCCAGGCGCTGCGCCGCACCTGTGAGTTCCTCCGCAGCGCGCTGGACGCGGTGCCGGAGCCGCTCTTCGTGAAGGACCGGCGGCACCGCTGGGTGGCGCTCAACAGCGCCTTCTGCCGCTTCATGGGTCACCCCGCGGAGGCCTTGCTGGGCCGCTCCGACCACGAGTTCGTCCCCGCTCACGAGGCGGACGGCTACTGGCGCGGCGACGAGCAGGTGTTCCACTCCGGTGTCTCCGAAGAGAGCGAGGAGACGCACACGGACCGCACGGGGCTGTCCCGGGTGCTGGTGACGAAGAAGGCCACGTTCAATGGCGCCGGGGAGACGTTCCTGGTGGCCATCATCCGTGACGTCACCGACCGCAAGCGCCTGGAGTCGCAACTGCTGCTCGCGGAGCGGATGGCGTCGGTGGGCACGCTGGCGGCGGGCGTGGCGCACGAAATCAACAACCCCCTGGCCTATGTCAGCTCCAACCTCACGTACGTGAAGGACTTGCTGGCGCAGCCGACGCTGTCCGCGGAGCACTTGCCGGAGCTGCGCGAGGTGGTGGCGGATGCGATTGATGGCGCGGGACGCGTCAATGCCATCGTCCGGGACTTGCGCACCTTCGCTCGCGGGGACGAGGAGCGCCACGGCCCGGTGGATGTGCTGCGCGCGGTGGAGGGCGCGCTGCGGTTGGTGCGCAACGAGCTGACGCATCGGGCCCGAGTGGTGTGCACCCTGGAGCAGGTGCCGCCCATTCATGGCAACGAGGTGCGGCTGGGGCAGGTGGTGCTGAACCTGCTGGTGAATGCGCTCCAGGCGCTGCCCGCGCGCCCCGCCGAGGAGAACCGCGTGCGCGTCAGCCTGCGCACCGGGCGCGCGGGACAGGTGGAGCTGGAGGTCGCCGACAACGGGCTGGGCATGGCGCCGGAGGTGCAACGCCGCATCTTCGACCCGTTCTTCACCACGCGCTCCGTGGGGGAGGGGACGGG